>CAYYHM010000004.1:64476-66913 GCA_964471795.1 uncultured Chitinophagales bacterium
ACTCAGCAATACCAATCAGCGGCATATCGAAGTCATCAACAGCATCATGGCAAACCGATATGGCCGGGCTGCCATCCACCAATGGTTTCGCAAGGCCTATTATTCATTCGAGACGGGTTACCGGAAGCCACATCCGGATGCCTACCGCATGATTTTGAACGAACAGGGGCTCACCGCAGCTACAACCCTTATGGTAGACGACCTTGCCGAAAACATCGAAGCCGCCAGACAGCTCGGCATGTCCACCCTGCTGGTACAGCCCGGTACGTTAACCGGCGAGTTGCTGGCTACAGCTGGCATTACGATCTGAAAACAACCGGAGGAGCTGTGTAGAGTCGTTGTAGGGTAAGTTGCCGTCGTACTGTCAATAAAAACGGGGAACCCATCCACCTGAAATGCTAACCTTGTCACCCGAAGAATAGGGTTTATCAAGTAATCGTATGCTTTTTTAGGGTATTGCCGTAACTTTCAGGCACTCAAATACTTCAGTACAAATGGCGATCCCCAAGCTACATCCCGGTGTAACACCGGCATCCATCCAGCAACTATTGCTGGTAGACATCCCCGATTTCAACCATACGGTGGGATTGCTCTCCGCCTGGGAGCGACAGACGGCCGATAATCCCTGGCAAAAGAGGTTCGATGTCCCGGTTAGCATTGGCAAACAGGGTGCCACGTTCGGACAAGGATGGGTACAGTGGTCAGACACGGTTGAAGAAAAAGTGGAAGGCGACCAAAAGACACCCCTCGGACTGTTCCCACTGATAGGGACCTACGGCTACGGAGCGGCTGCTAACCACTTCCATATGCCCCATCTGCAGGTGCAAGAGTGGCATAAGTGTGTAGACGATCCCAACAGCCGGTATTACAACAAGATCGTAGATGAGCGTGTAGCGGAAAAAGACTGGCAGACGGCAGAGGATATGCTGCGTGATGATCACCTGTATAAATGGGGAATCGTAGTGGGCTACAATACCCATCCTCCTCACCCGGGAAAGGGTTCGGCCATTTTCCTGCACCTATGGCGCAATCCCGGCAAACCCACAGCCGGCTGCACGGCCATGTCGGAAGAAAACATGTGGCAGCTGCTGGCATGGCTTCGCCCCGAGGCAAAGCCGGCATTACTACAGACTACAGCCCACCTTAGAACGCATCTGCTGCAGGCTTGTGGATGGTCGTTACCGGATTAGCGGCCTCTGCTCACCCAACCATGATGCTTCCACCAAAACCGATACGGCCATAACGCATGGTCTCCTGCATAGGCGACACCGATTCGGGGCCCTTCGGCGATTTCGCCTTCCGGAAGAACAATACCACGGTCTTCGATGCTTATTTCTTGTTGATTCAGCAACAAGCCGTTGTCATCTTTCCCTATTCCCAAGGCAAGAGTAAGTCTGCCGGGACCTGCCGACAGATTCGGGTGTAACCTATGCATGCCTCTGCGGGCAAGCTGTGTTTCTACACCGTCAATCGGTGCTGTTGCTCGGATCAGCACGGCATGCGGTGTACCGGGAGGGCCTGTCACTATGTTGAACAGGTAATACATGCCATATATGAAGTACACATAGGCATGGCCACCGCTCAGATACATGGTGGAAGTACGGGCCGTATGTCGGCCACCATAGGCGTGGGATGCCTTGTCGGATACACCGGCATAGGCCTCCGTCTCTACAATCAGCCCTGAGGTGTATGCCCCGTTGCGTTCTGTAACCAGCACCTTGCCCAGCAAGCTGCGCGCCAGCGATACTACGTCGTCATCTTGATACCAGGTCAAGGGCAATGTGTAGTTCATCAAACATTACCTTTGCAGTAAAGCTAACACATCGGTGAGTGACACGGCCAAAGGAACCTTGTACTGTATTCCGAGCCTCCTCGGTGGGCACGATGCTGCCTATATTCCGGACGTTGTAAAGACAACCGTGGCGAATCTGTCACACTTCATTGTGGAGTATCCGAAGTCTGCCCGGCAGTTCCTGCGACAGATCGGCTTTCAGCGCCACTTCGATGAGGTGTGGATGGAGGTACTCGACAAACGAACTGAGGTGGCAGAATGGATGAGCCTGCTGCAACCCGCACTGGAAGGGCATGATGTGGGGATTATCTCTGAAGCCGGCGCACCCGGTATTGCCGACCCCGGCGCACAGGTGGTGAGTCTGGCACATCAGCTGGGCATCCGCGTGGTGCCCCTGCCGGGGCCATCATCTATCCTGCTGGCTCTGATGGCCTCCGGACTCAATGGACAGTCGTTTGCTTTCCATGGCTACCTGCCTATCGACAAGAAAGAACGGGCCCGCGAACTACGCCGCCTGGAGCAACAGGCAGCAGGTGGACAGACACAACTTTTCATGGAGGCTCCCTACCGCAACAACCAGCTGATAGCCGACATATTGCAGCAATGCCACCCGGACACCTTGCTGCTGATTGCTGCCAACCTTAC
>CAYYHM010000004.1:67013-69568 GCA_964471795.1 uncultured Chitinophagales bacterium
CCGATGGTGCTTGTGCTTATGTTACCTTCGATGAAAAGGGCATTGCCGGCTGCGGCATAGAAAAGGCGTGGGCTGCCGGCAAAGTCGATTTCCGGAAGCCCATCTCGTGCCACCTGTACCCCATCCGGATACAACAGCTCCACGAAGGGGAAGCGCTCAACTACAATGAGTGGGACATCTGCGACCCGGCTTGCCAACTGGGCGAGTCGCTGCAAGTGCCGGTGTACCAATTCCTGAAAGAAGCCTTGACCCGCAAGTATGGTGCGGAGTTCTACGCCATATTGGAGGCAGGAGCCAAGCAGTGGCTGCAAGGAGAGGATTAGTCCTGAGGGTTCTTCAGTTTGATAATCTCCTGCTGCAGATCCAGCACCATGGCCATCAGTTTTTCCATGCTCATCTCCTTGTCGGGGAAGATGGTGCTGAGATAGGCCTTGGCCTGCCAGATCTCCAATACTTCATCTACCGGGATACTGTAAGGCGGGTAGGCCGGGTTGTCCGACTGGCAGATGATGTCGCCCCGCTCCTCGATCTTGTTGAACAGGCGCTTGTACACGATACCTTCGCGCACCGACACTACGATGTAGGTGAGGCCATCCTTCACTGATTTCCAATCCTCTACATATTCTCCGATAACCACACTCCCCGGTTGTATGGGCAGCATGGAATCGCCACTGATTTCGAAGGCACGGAAAGTACCGCCTTTCAGCATGGGCAAGCGGAACTTGGGCAGCTCCTCCACGTATTCCGGATCGGCATAGCCATTCAAATAACCGGCAGCCGCCTTTTCGGGCACCAGATCTATGAACTCGCGCCCTTGTGGGTCTACGGTAATGGACAGCACGCGCATCTGCTTGCCGGATACGTCCTTGCCGGCAGATGGCGCATGCAGCAGCTGCTGTGCCCGTTTGCTCAGGTCTTCCGTCAGTAGCTGGTCGATGGTAAGTCCGAACAGTTCCGTAAGACGTGTCAGCATGTCGTAGCCCGGCTTTGCCCTGCCCTCTTCATAGGCACCCAGGGAGCTTCGTTTGATACCAAGCCATTCGGCAAAGGCCTGCTGCGTCATCCCCTTGTGGTTGCGTAGAAAGCGGAGGTTGCTATGGATGTGGTTGGACATGGTGTTCTATTATAGGTTGCTAAATTTTTTAGCCATTATCGTTGGTTATTGGCTAATTATTTTGGTAATTTAGTCGTCTGTATTGGCTAATTGCCAATATTATTACGAATATACTAAAAGTTGCCAATCATGCACTGCTTTCCTTCGTATCATTCCCCACCCTGAGTGTGGAAACTGTGACAGCGCGCTGTATGGGGAAACAGACGTACTACTGTCAGTGATAGCAAAAAGGAGCAAGTAACATGAGCAATAACCACCGATCCATCCTGCATCTCGATCTGGATGCATTCTTTGTGTCTGTAGAAGTGCTGCGCGACAGCCGACTGAAAGGACTGCCTCTTATTATTGGCGGCAACAGCGACCGTGGTGTGGTGGCTTCCTGCAGCTACGAAGCACGGCAGTTTGGCATCCACTCAGCTATGCCTATCCGCATGGCCCGCAAGCTATGCCCCGAGGCTACCATTATCTCGGGCGACATGGAATCGTACAGTCGTTACTCGCGGCTGGTTACCGACATTATCCGCGATCAGTCGCCGGCATTCGAGAAATCGTCCATCGACGAGTTCTACATCGACCTTACCGGCATGGATCGATTCTTTGGGTGTTATACCTGGAGCAGCGAGCTGCGGCAGCGTATCATGCGCGAGAGTGGACTGCCCATCTCGTTCGGGTTGTCGGTCAACAAGATGGTGTCGAAAGTAGCCACGGGCGAAGCCAAGCCCAACGGACAGCGCCACATCGCTACGGGCGAAGAGCAGCCCTTCCTGGACCCGCTGTCTATCCGCAAGATTCCCATGGTGGGCGAAAAAACCTACCGACTGCTCCGCAACATGGGTGTACAGTACGTGTTTACCCTGCGGCAGATACCCATGCCCATGATGCAGCGCATGTTGGGCGAACACGGCAACCTGCTGTGGAAGCGCGCCAACGCCATGGACGACAGCCCTGTGGTGCCCTACAGCGAGGCGAAGTCTATCTCTACCGAAATGACCTTTGAAGAAGATACCATACACATACAACGTGTACGCAACATATTGGTAGGCATGACGGAGAAGCTGGGATTCCAGCTGCGGCAGAAGGGGCAGCTTACCGGATGTGTAGCCGTTAAGCTGCGGTATGCCAACTTCGACACCGTATCGCGACAGCTTACCATTCCCTACACCGGTGCCGACCACCTGCTGATTCCCAAGGTGCTGGAGTTGTTCGACCGGCTGTATGACCGACGGCTGCGGATCCGGCTCATCGGTGTGCGATTGAGTCACCTGGTGCGAGGACGCCATCAGATTGACCTGTTTAGTGATACGGAGAAAGAAATACAACTATATCAGGCCATCGATCGGATGAAGCGGAAATATGGCACAAGGGCTGTTGTGCGCGCGCAATCACTGGGAGAAACCGGCCGGCGACCGGATGTGAATCCGTTTCAGAAGGAGTGATGGGC
>CAYYHM010000005.1:0-44354 GCA_964471795.1 uncultured Chitinophagales bacterium
GAATCATTATACCTTTGCGCCTACAAATCAAACAGAAATTGGACGTTTCGCACCCTCCCTGAGCATATCTGCTTCTCTAATACTTTGATTTCCATTATATTTACCGCTTATTCGTTAGGTTACCATTTTTTATCACATAAATCCATTCACAATGAAACTGTTGTACATTGCACTGATCGCTTTGGCTTTCGCAGCCTGCTCTGGTGGTGAAAAAGCTGAAGAAGCTGCTCCTGCCGCTGACACTACTGCTGTAGCTCCTGTTGAAGAGGCTCCTGCTGTTGAAGAAGCTCCTGCTGACACTACTGCTGCTGCAGAAGGTGAAGGTGAGCACGCTGAAGGCGACGGCCACAGCCACTAATCGAAAGATTATCCCACAAGCGGGCATCTCCAGGAGATGGCCGCTTTTTTTATGCCCGAACGGTAGTTGCAAATATTCATCAAGCCACACTGCCGGAAAGGCGGTCAAATAGCTACTCCTCCGGCGATAGTCGCACGCCGCCTACCAGCACTTCCATACATAGATGACACTGCGGGACTCCGCTACTTCTGGCGGAAGGACTTCCGCGAATCTCTGGGACGGCTGCTGTCCCATTTCTTCTTGCCCGGCTTCAGCTGACTTACCGGTTTCTTTTGACCCATCACCTTCTTCCACTTCTTTTGCTCTACGGCATTCAGGTCGCGGGTGGTGTGTATCTCCAGTGAACGCAGCTCATAGTGTAGCACCTTGGCAAGCAGCTCCTCTTTGCTTAACCCACCAAACAGTACTTGTGCCCGATCCAGGATATCCTTGCTGAGGGCTCCTTTTGCGCCGGTCTGCAATACCTGCATACACCAGCCTTCCATGCGCTGGGCTGCGATATCCTGCGCCGAAGGGATCAGTACCTGCTCAAAGCGAATGCCGAGCTGCTTCTCAAGCTTGTCGATCACATGCTTGTTGTGCTGACTGATAAAGGCAATGGACGAACCCGTTTTGCCGGCACGTGCTGTACGGCCGCTTCTATGGGTGTAGTAGGCCAGATCGTCGGGAAGCGAGAAGTGGAACACGTGGGTAAGGTCCTGCACGTCGATACCCCTGGCTGCCACGTCGGTGGCAATGAGTACCTGCAGATCGTGGGCCTTGAATCGCTTCATCACGCGGTCGCGCTGTGGCTGCGACAAATCGCCATGCAATGAGTCGGCTCTGTAATGGCGCTTCAGCAGGTCTTCGGACAGCTGCTGTGCATCCCGTTTGGTACGGGTAAACACGATACCCCGCATATTGGGATACAGATCCAGGAAGCGGGTAAGGGCTTCCGTTTTATCGGTAGCATGTACTATGGCGTATTGGTGGGTGATGTTGACATTCACCTCCTGCTGCCGGTTTACACGCACCTCCACCGGCTTTTCCATGTACTGCTTCACGATGCGCTGTATCTCCGGCGCCATGGTAGCTGAAAACAACCACGTGTTCTTGGTGTCCGGGGTTGATGACAGGATGCTGTCCAGGTCTTCCTTGAAGCCCATGTTCAGCATTTCATCAGCCTCGTCCAGCACCAGCCACCGCAGCCTGTTGAGGCGTGCTGCCTTGCGCTGAATTACGTCCAGCAAACGGCCGGGCGTGGCAATGATGATGTGTGGCATCTCTTTGAGTGCCTTGATCTGTGGAAATATCGGCGCTCCGCCATACACGGCGGCAATCCGGATTTGTGGCATTTGACTGCTGAACACGGTCAGCTGTTCGGCAATCTGCTGGCATAGCTCACGGGTAGGAGCCAGAATGAGGGCCTGCGTATAGGACTCGAACGGATCCAGCAAATCCAGCAGCGGCAATCCATAGGCTGCCGTCTTACCGGTGCCTGTCTGTGCCAGTCCGAGTAAGTCTGTGGGTGTGGTAAGCAGTGTGGGAATAGCCTTGGCCTGAATATCGGTGGGCTGCTGAAACCCAAGGGAAGCAAGGGCTTTCAGAATTGGTGCTGAAAGGCCCAGTTGGGAAAATGACGTCAAGTGGAAAATTTGATTCAGTGAGCTGCAAAGTTCGTGTAAATTATCGACAATCATATGTATAGCAATACATAAGGTGTTCCACGACAGATTGTACCGGATTTTGCGACATTTGTTGCCGGATGACTACGCCAACCTTCGCCGATCGGGTAATTGCCTTCAACAGCACCCTCAGGTTTCCTTATGCTTTACCGGAGGGCATTGGTGTGATGAATCCGTTCACCGACAACGAGTGGGCTTCACCCACGGCAGCTGCCTTTTACCGTAAATACTACAGCGATCACCAACAGCGCCACCTGATCCTGGGCATTAATCCCGGCAGGCATGGAGCGGGACTCACCGGTGTGCCCTTTACGGATACCAAGCGGATGGAAGAGGTGTGTGGCATCCCCATGCCGGGCATACACAGCCATGAGCCCTCATCGGTATTTGTGTATGCTGTCATTGCAGCCTATGGCGGACCGGCGGCTTTTTACCGCGACATATACATCAACTCGGTATGCCCGCTGGGATTTGTACGGCAGCAGCCTAACGGAAAATCTGTCAACTACAACTACTACGATTCCAAAGAACTGCAGCAAATCGTGGAGCCCTATGCGGTTACGTGCCTGGAAGAACAGCTTTCGTTCGGCATCAGGCGCGACAAGGTTTTTGTGATGGGCAGTGGCAAGAATGCCACCTTCTTCCGCTATCTGAATCAACAACACGGTTGGTTTAGTGAGGTAGTAGCACTGGAGCATCCTCGATTTGTGGTGCAATACAAGTCAAAGCACCTGTCGCAATATGTAGATCAGTATATCCGCGCTATTACGGATGCCACTAAGGTGCACGACTGAACACCCGCTGCAGCAGTCCGGGCCGCGAGGTGTCATCATCAGGTCTCTCGAATTGTTCTTCCAGATTATCGAAGAAGTCGTCCACCTTATCCAGGAAGTTTTCTTCCCTGTACCACTCGCAGTCCAACGTGGCTGCCAACGAATCCGACAGGGCAGGAAACGTGGTGTTGATGGAGGGGCCGCCCCGCCGATACCACCGCTGACTGAGGGTTCTGCCGAAGATGGGTAGCGCTGCTGACGCACCTGAGCCCATGCCGCTGGTCATATGGATGGCTGGATACCTGCCTCCTACCCACACGCCCATAACTATGTCGGTATTGAAGCCGATGAACCAGGCGTCGGCATAGTCCTGTGCTGTACCTGTCTTCCCGCCCCAGTCACCGGGTAGCTGATAGGCTGCTTTCAGGGCTGCTGCCGTTCCATTGTCCACTACTCCTTTGAGCAGCTGTTGCATCAGCATGGCCACATCAGGTTCCAACACCGGCCGGGGACTTTGCTGTCTGTGGCGGTACAACACTTCCCCATCTGCCGTCCGGATTTCCTGAATCATGTAAGGCTTGGGGCGTGCCCCCGCCGTAGCAAATACAGCATAGGTGGCGACCAGGTTCTCCAGGCTGTACGATTCTGACCCCAACGCCACGGCAGGCAGAGCAGGCAGCCTGTTGGCGAGTCCCATACGCTGCACGGTTTCCAATAATGCCTCATGACCTGCCAGCTGGTACAGGTTCACCGTTGGCAGGTTCATCGACAACCCCAGCGCTCCCTTCAGGCTGTACAAGCCACCGGTGGAGCCATCATAGTTTTCGGGACTCCAGCTTTGGTGCTGTGGAAACACCAATGGCTCATTGTCCAGCCACTCACAGGGCGATATCCCTTTGCGCAAAGCAGCAGCATATACGAACGGCTTGAAGGTGGATGCTGCCTGATGGGTACTCGTCACCAGGTCGTAGGGCAGGTATTCAAAGCTGTTGCCGCCGACATATACCAACACGGCTCCTGTTTGCGGCCGTATGCCATACACGGCGGCCTGCAGCATCTTCAGGTAATGTGTCACCGAGTCGGTAATACTGAGGGTGTCGCGAAGTGGCTTGTCCCAGTTGAACAGCAACACCGGCCGCGGTACGGCCAGCGAATCCAGGATGGCTTGCCGGCTCAGGCCTTGCTGCTCCAGAGAGGTGTAAGACACTGACCCTTCCAACTCTTTCTGCAGTAGTGCTTGCACGGCCCTCCGCTTCACCAGATAAGGCCACTGCCTGTCGAAGGTCTGCTGTAATCGCTGCAGGTGCTCCCGGCGTGCCTTGATGGCCGCTTCCTGCAGACCGCTGTGTAGTGTGGTCACGATCTGCAACCCATCCTTCTCCAGGTCCCACGCCTCACCATCAGGCCTTTTCAGGTCTTCCAACAAAACAGCTGCTTCCTTGCGCACCCGTGCCAAAAAGTATCCGGTGGGATTGTTGATACTCAAATTGTTGTATCGTGTCTCCAGTGGCAAGGCCTGCAGGGAGTCGGCTGCTTGTTGGCTGATTTTCTCATACTTGGCCATCTGTGCCAGCACCACATTGCGGCGTTCGGTGGCATTATCGGGGCGCAGGTAGGGGTTGTAGTAGGTGTTTGCCTTCAGCATGCCCACCAGCACGGCAGCTTCTTCGATACTCAGGGCTGACGTGGTCGTGTTGAAATACCGTTGTGCAGCAGATTCAATCCCATACACATCTTCCCCGAAGGGAACCGTGTTGAGGTACATCTCCAGGATCTCCTCTTTGGAATATACCTTCTCCAGCCGGTTGGCCAGGATGAGTTCCTTGCTCTTGCTGACGACCATGGTGAGTGGACCAAAACGGCGTCTGCCGAAGAGGTTTTTCGCCAGTTGCTGCGTGATGGTACTGCCACCACCGGCACTTTCATCTTGCAACACGATGGTTTTTACGAGCACCCGCAACATGGCCCACGAGTCGATGCCGGCATGTTCGTAGAAGCGCACATCTTCCGTGGCAATCAACGCATCAATAAGGTAGGAGGGGACCTCCTCATATTGGATGTTGGTACGGTTGCGGGCAAAGTATTTGCCGATTAGCTGATTGTCACTGCTAAAAACCAGCGACGCCTGTTCCTGCCGGATGTTGCGCAACTGATCAGGTGACGGTATTCTACCGAAGATACCCAGCCATACCAGCCCGAAAACCAGCAGCCCGAGTATGGTAAGCAATGCCAGCACCCGGAGTGACCACTTGAGCAGCCACGAAAGGAGTGCATGCCGTGGTCGCGTCATAGCACGAAGGATTAGTACGTCAAAGGTAGATATTCCCCGCTCATCAAGGGCTCACCAGGTTCACGCTCACCATCAGGTAGAACGTGTTGGTAAGGCTGTTTTCCATCAGGTACGGCTGATCGCCGAAGAAGCCCCGGAAGAACTCACGGTTATCGGTGAAGTTATCCGCCTCAAAGGCCCAGTTGTAGCGGTAGCCTGCCTGTGCGCTGAGCCAGATGAAGTCCTTGATGGAGCGCTCCCAGGCCAGCCTGATGCGCAGCTCTGATCGCCGTAGTTCGATGTTGTCAGCCAGTGTCTCCACATCCTGGCGATTGTTCATCCGGTAGCTGTTGCCTTCCAACTCAAAGCCGAATAGCATCAGGTTGCGGCTGTTGAACGTGCGACGCAGATGTCCCCGTGCCGGCAATAGGAGTTCAGTGCCCCACTTACCGTTGGAAGAGGTCCAGTTGAGTAGCACAATAGGCACATAGTTGATCTCACCCACCCGGTAGGTGCGGGCGGCACCAAGTCCCCACATCAGGCGGTCGCTCTTTTTCCAACCATAAACGACGGCGGCAGAGTACCGTGTGTTGCGAAGAGATGGCATGTCTGTCCAGCCGAAGTCGCCGTTGTTGTCGCCGGAAGCCTGTACCAGCAGGAAGTTCTTTTCGTTGAACGGCTTGAAGACGGTCATGCCAAGCCCCATCGTACGCAGCCCGTTATCGTCGAGCCATCGGTGCAGGGGGTGTGTGAGTGTCTGGTTATCGGCATAGGCGTACCGCTGCTCCGCATAATTGGCATTGAGCTGCACGATGATGTCGTTCCTGGACAGCAGGGGAATGTTCGCCTGCAGGCGTAAGCCGTGTGAAGCCACAACGGAGGCTGTTTCAGCGGCATAGCTTTCGAAGCTGCCGGCTGCTACATCGTAGCCCCCCTGAAAGTCGTAGCCTACGGAGATGAGTTTCTGCGGACTAAGGTTGGTTACCTTGGACGTACAGAATCGCTTGGCGCCTACGTCGGCAAAGGACAGGTCATCATAGAGGCTCCAGTCTTCCTCTTCTTCCGTAGCCGTTGTGTCGGGTGTTTGGGCAAACAGTATTGATGTGGCCATCAGGGCCATCAGCATCCATATCCAGCGCATATGCAGCAGTTAGTTGGGTGAATTATCTTCCGGGAATCTGCAGTCTCTTCCACACATCGGTACGTCCGAAGGTGCTGATGCCGATGAATCCCCTGATGTCGAGTGTGTTGTCGTCTTTCATCTTGATGACGCAATCGTAGGTACTGCCATTCTCCGGATCATAGATGGTGCCACTGCCCCATTCGTCTTCTCCTTTGTATTCAAAGTCCTTCAGCATGCGGTAGCCACGCAGTGGTGCTCCCTGCAATGCCGGATCGGGATTGTTCTTGTCGGTTTTGGGCAGTCCGGTGTCCGGGTCATTGGGCTCCCGCAGCCACACTATCTTACCGAAATACTTGCTGCCGATTTTTTCAATCTTTACGCGGGCCTTGCCGCTGCTGGGTTCCCATACGCCTACCAGTCGATCGCCGGCATCCTGTGCCAGAGAGGTAAGGCTCATCAAGAGGGTACAAACCGTTACTAAGAGGGTCAATCGCATAGCTGTAGAGTTGAAGGGTGTTACGTAGTTGGTAATAAGGAACAATTGAGCGGCAAAAAGTTCACATCACGGCTTTACGGACAAGGTAAAGGTGAGGTCAGCCGACAGGTAATAGTTGTCGTAGAGGTCTTCTTTCAACGTGCCATCTACCAGGATAATGAATTCCGGCAGGCGGAAGAAGTCGCGCAGGTCGGCCTCCTCAGACACCTGCAGCGCCACACGATTGGTGCCGGCAGGAACAGGGCTCAGTATGGCTACCTCTGTCATCTCTGCTCCGTCGGCAGTAAGGGTGAGGCGGAAGTCGGTAATGCCATCGAAATTGCTGGTGTCGGCTACGTAGAAAACTGCAGACGTCAGTCTGGCGCCTTTGATACTTTCCGGTGTTACACCGAGCGAATCCGGCAGTTGCGTTACATCTACGGCGTGTGTGATGTTGGCAGAGTTGGGGCCTTCAAACAAGGGACCTTCCATCACCAATGCTACGCCCTGTATGGTGTAGGTGGTTTCAACCCGCTTGCCGGAGCAGGCGGTGATCAAGAAGGAAACGATAGCCAGCAAAAAGAACAATCGAAAACGCATAGGTATGTTTTTGCTCAAAAATACTACACAGCAGGCAATATAATATGTTGATACAAGATGGGTTATCCGGCATTTGGAAGGCTCAACCTCAGGCGGCAAGTATGACCCTACCGAAAGAGCTATTGGCGGGACGCCTTGTTGCGGTCGGGTTACACCAGCACCATGAGGCATTTCGGCGGAACCTGCCGGTATGGTTTCCGGCCACGTGCTATGGAGTATCGTCATTTTTTCGTTCGGCGTCAATGATATATATCAGCAGATGTGCCAACAGAATACCCGTACTTCAAGGTACTAAAACAACAACCATGCGCTACGAGGTTATTTCCGATAAGAATGTGGTGGAAACTACATGGATCGGTCAACTCAACGACAAAATGGCCAAGGCGACATCCCGCCTGGACAAGTTCTTTACCAACTACCGCAAACCTATCACCATCGAGTTGCACATCAAGAAACCGGGCAATCGCACCTACCTGCTTACCCTGTTCGCCGACTTGCTGTCCAAGCCGGTAGTGTTGTCGCTCAAGGGCGACAACCCGGCTGAGGTATTTCAGCGTTTGTTCGATGCTTTCAAGTTGACGCTGATTCAGCAGTTGCGTACGGAACAGCGACAACACCTGAAGCGGAGAAAGATACAGGTAGAAGAGCGGGTAGAAGAGCTGCAGGAGCCCTTCTTGGAATTCAGGGAAGAAAATGAGCCGGAGCTGTTCATGGTATTGGTCAAGAAGGCGGTACCCGGCCTCATTGGCTACCTCCGTCGCCGGGTAAAAGCCGCACAGATTGCTGCTATACTCCGGAAGGAGGCCATGAAGCCGGAAGACCTGGTAGATGAACTGTACCTGCGGATTTACAGGAAATACCGGGAGGCGCCTTTGCATGACAGCCGCCTGTTCATCAACTGGCTGTATGCCTATGCCGATGAGTTACTCAATGAAGTGATCGACACGCATGAAGTGCAAGGTCTGACAACCAGTGTGGAGCTGATCCAACGGAAGGCTAATCACGAGATGGAAGAGGTATACAGCGTGGAAGCTGATGGGGATCGGCTGATGCAGGAGGAGTTTGATGACCCTACCTATCATTATGGTGATCCACTTTTTGAGCAGGCGTTGCTGGAATACAATGACTTCTTTGCGGATGAGGATACTGCCATGCAGACAGACTCGCTGACCGAGTTCGACTTGTTGGATGAGGAACAGCAACAATCCTTGCACCGGATGCTGTACAACTTACCTGAGTTCTACCGCAGCACTTTCGATCTCTACACCCTGGAAAAGATGTCGATAGAGGACATTGCACTCGTAAAACGTGCCGATACGGCCACCATTACCAAGGTGCTGAAAGACATCAGGGAATTCATGTATTCCACGCTGATACAAGTGTAGGAAAAGAGAAGGGGTAAAGGGTAAATGGGTAAATAGGTAAATGATGAGTGGTATAATATAGTCCACGGTTTTAACCGTAGGTTATGATTTGATGAACTGTACTCATGACCCGGTACTATTGACCATATACGAAAACGAACCCATCGAAATGCGAACTACAGGGCACAATACCGCTTGCCGGGGGTCAATCCTCAGGATGATGAAACAGATGAAAGTAAGAAATAGGTGTTTGTGGGCAAGGAACGGTTGGCAATCTCCAGTGCCTTACAGATGTCGGTCATCCAATCCGGGAGTAGCGTCTCCGGCTGTGCCAGCAGTTGTACTGCTGTGTCGGCCGCATCTTGCCATTGCTCCATAGCCAGCAGGATGGTAAGCTTCAGATAGCGGGCATTGCAGTTGCCGGGCTCGACTGCAAGATACCGCTCTACGTAAGCCAACGCTTGCGGCCAGTGGCCATGCGCCTCGTAGAAGGTAGCCTTTTCCAGGATATGATCCATGCTGAGGTTGCTTGCCTCATCGTGGGGCGATGATTTCTGGGAAGGGCTCGGTTGTGCAAGACTACCGACAGGACATATCAGGCTACTGCCTACGAGGCTGCCAATGACTAATAATGACTTCATGACTTGTGGTTGGGACCACTCATCTATACGAGCACTTGCATGTAAGGTTTCATGTTATTTGTGATTTTTTTATCCCGCTTCTTGAAGCGTTAAACAATTCTGCCTCGCCTTGCTGTTGCCTCAATACAGGATTGCAGCAATTGTTGGCTATTCGTTTGAGCCGCACATCGGATGTAAGGGATGTACAACAAGTTGCCATCAGTGATTGCCGTGACAGACAGGCATACCAAGGCTGCCGTTTCTTCTCCATCCAAGACATATTACCCGAAATTCTGACAGCCACGTTATATTTACTTGCATGAACGTCCTCTTTGTCTGCCTCGGCAACATCTGCCGCTCCCCTTTGGCACAAGGAATACTGGAAGCTCGAATTAAAGAAGCCGGGCTCGACTGGTTTGTAGACTCTGCCGGTACGGGCTCCTGGCATGTGGGGGAACGGCCTGATCCGCGCAGCATCGACATTGCCAGGCAATATGGCATCGACATCACCGCACAACGTGCCCGCCAGTTCAGCCCCAACGACTTCGACCGGTTCGACCTCATACTGGCCATGGACCTGCAGAACAAACGCGACATCCTGCGACTGGCCACCAGCGACGCCCACCGTGCCAAGGTGCGGCTGGCGCTGGACTTTCTCCATCCCGGCGCCGACATGAGCGTGCCGGATCCTTACTGGAATGATAAAGGTTTCGAGTTCGTATACCAGCAACTCGACAGCTCTATCGCCATGCTGATCCAAAACCACCGCTTGCTGTAACTTTGCCTCACTATGAGCAAAGTGTCCGTTTCCATCCCCAAGGGTACCCGCGACTTCGGTCCGGAAGAAGTAGAGCAACGCCAATACATCATGGGGCTCCTGCGCCAGGTGTTCGAATGTTTCGGATACAGGCCTCTGGAAACACCGGCCATGGAGCAACTGACCACCCTCACCGGCAAGTATGGCGATGAAGGTGACAAACTCCTATTCCGGGTGCTCAACTCAGGCGACTTCCTGAGCAAAGCTTCCCCCGATGTATTGCAGCACCCGGAAGCCGGCAGTCTGATGCCCTACATCACGGAGAAAGGTCTGCGCTACGACCTCACCATTCCCTTTGCCCGGTATGTGGTAATGAATCAGCATGCTATCACCCTACCCTTCCGACGCTATCAGATGCAGCCGGTATGGCGGGCTGACAGGCCACAGAAAGGACGCTACCGTGAGTTCATGCAGTGCGACGTAGATGTGGTAGGCAGCGACAGCCTGCTGCTGGAGGCGGAACTGATACAGATATATGCCATGGCTTTCGAGCAGCTGCAACTGCCGGTGACCATTCTGGTAAACCACCGCCAACTGCTGGAGGGGCTGGCAGAGGTAGTGGGTGCTGCCGACAGATTTACCAGTCTGGTAATGGCCATCGACAAGTTGGATAAAATTGGCTGGGACGCTGTAAAGCTGGAAATGACTGCCAACGGCATCAGCCGGGAGGCAGCCGACAAGGTGCAAGCCATCCTTACGGGACAGGCCACCGACCTGCAGGCACTGAAATCCGTGATGTCAGCCAGCGAAAAAGGCAGGAAGGGCATCGCCGAACTGGAAAAGGTGTTCAGCTATCTGGACGCATCGTTCCTCAGCAAGGTGTCTTTCACCCTCACGTTGGCGCGTGGGCTGGACTATTACACGGGCACCATCTTTGAAGTGAAAGCCAACGATGCAGACATGGGCAGCATAGGAGGCGGTGGCCGCTACGACAACCTCACCGGCGTGTTCGGGCTGCCGGGCATAAGTGGTGTGGGTGTATCTTTCGGGCTGGATCGCATTCAGGATGTGATGAACGCCAAAGGATTGTTCCCGGCGCAATCTGCCAACGGCACACAGGTACTATTCGTCAACTTCGATGAGGCCGGAGAAGCTGCTGCCTTCCGGTATGTAACGAAGCTTCGGTCGCAGGGCATCCGTGCAGAGGTATATCCGGAGGCTGCCAAGCTCAAGAAGCAGTTCAAGTATGCTGATGCCAACCGCATTCCCTACGTTGTGATTATCGGCGAAGAAGAACTGGCCAACGGCACAGTGGCGCTGAAAGACATGGTAACCGGGCAACAGGAAATCCTCGCCGCCGATGCACTGCCGGGCCGCCTTGGCTTGTGAGTGACAGAAAATCGGCAACTTTGTGTGGCAACAGTCGAATTGCCCACCCAAACCCATGGCAGCAACACATCATATCTCACCGGAGCCCCTTACCCTTTCTACCATTCGCCACCTGCTGGAAAACCGGCAAAAGGTAGCGCTCAGCAATGAATCGGTTACTTTGGTGCAGCGGTGCCGCGACTTTCTCGATGAGAAGATTCGCAGTGGTGATGGCCTGTACTATGGCATCAACACCGGATTCGGCGCCCTCTGTCATGTGTCTATCTCCGCCGATCAGACGGAAAGCCTGCAACGGAATCTGGTGATGTCGCACGCCTGTGGCACGGGCCCACTGGTGCCCAAGGAGATCATACGGCTGATGCTGCTCCTGAAGATACAATCACTCAGCTATGGCCACAGCGGCATCACGATAGACGTGTTGCAGCGACTCATCGACATGTACAATGCCGACGTGTTGCCGGTGATCTATGAGCAGGGCTCATTGGGTGCCTCCGGCGACCTGGCACCACTGGCACACCTGAGTCTGCCACTGCTGGGCATGGGCGAGGTATATGATGGCGACAACCGTGTGCCGGCGAGCGAGGTGCTTCCCCGTTATGGCTGGGAACCACTTCACCTGAAGGCCAAGGAGGGGCTGGCGCTCCTCAACGGCACGCAGTTCATGAGCGCCTATGCTGTTCATCTGCTGCTGCAGGCCCAACGGCAGCTGGACCTTGCGGACATCATCGGAGCCTTGAGTGCCGATGCCTTCGCCTGTAGACCCGACCCGTTTGCAGCACCTATCCATACCATTCGTAATCAGGCAGGGCAGCAGCAAGTAGCTGCACATATCCGCCACCTGCTACAGGGAAGCACCATCCTGACACAGGAAAAGCCGCAGATACAAGATCCGTACAGCTTCCGGTGCATGCCGCAGGTGCATGGTGCCAGCCGCGACGCCATTGCCCATGTGCAGCAGATCGTAGAGCGGGAGATCAGTGGCGTTACCGACAACCCCAACATATTTGTGGAAGAAGGGCTCATCCTGTCGGGAGGCAATTTCCACGGGCAGCCCCTGGCGTTGTCGCTCGATTTTCTGGCCATTGCACTGGCCGAGCTAGGGAACATCAGCGAACGACGGGTATACCTCCTGCTGACAGGAGCCCATGGCTTGCCCACCTTCCTCACCGGACAGTCGGGCCTCCACTCCGGACTGATGATACCGCAATATACGGCCGCCTCCATCGTAAGCCAGAACAAGCAGCTGTGCACACCGGCGTCTGTAGACAGCATCGTGTCCAGCAATGGACAGGAAGATCATGTAAGTATGGGCGCCAACGCTGCCACCAAGGCGCTGCGGGTAAGCCACAACCTGGACACCCTGCAGGCCATTGAATGGATGACTGCCACGCAGGCAATGGCACATCGCCGCCCCTACCATACCGGCACAGGCATAGAGCAGTGGATAGAAACCTACAGGCACAGCGTACCTTTCAGCGACCTGGATCGTCCATTATACCATGAGATACAGCAGGCGGCAGATTTTCTGGCTTCACAACAACCGGGTACGTTGCTGCCCCGATAAGTCACCGGTATGAAACGCAGATTCCTGAGCAACCTGGCGTTTCTATTGTTCGTCAACCTGTTGGTAAAGCCCTTCTGGATACTGGGCATCGACCGAACCGTACAGAATCAGCTGGGCGCATCGGAATATGGGTTCTACTTTGCGCTCCTCAACTTTTCCTTTCTGTACAGCATGGTGCTGGACTTCGGCATCAGCAACTTCAACAACAGAGCCATCGCCCGGAATGAAGGGCTGATAAGCCGCTTTGCGCCCAACTTCTTTGCCATCAAGATATTGCTGGGATTCGGCTACTGGCTGCTCAGCGCTGCCACAGCCTGGCTCATCGGCTTCGACGGCCCACAGTTCCAACTGCTGTGGTGGCTGTTACTCAATCAGTTTTTCATCTCCTTTACACTGTATCTGCGCAGCAATGTGGCCGCCAAACAGCTGTTCCGGCTGGATGCCTTGCTGTCGGTTACGGACAGGCTATTGATGATTGCCATCATCGGCGCCATGCTGTGGGGGCAATGGGAAGGATTCCAGTTCAGCCTGAAGTGGTTTGTATACGGCCAGACTGCCGCCTATGCAGGCACCACGGCACTGGCACTTGTGGCTGTTGTCAGCCGTTCCACACTGCAGGTCCGGCTGGATGCGGGCATGGTGCGGCGCCTGCTTGCCATGAGTGCCCCCTATGCCTTACTAGGCATCTTGATGACCGTCTACAACCGCATAGACAGCGTGATGCTGGAGCGGATGCTGGGCGATGAAGGCAACCGGGAAGCGGGCATCTATGCCGCCAGCTATCGCTTGCTAGATGCCAGCAACATGATTGGCTTTGCCTTTGCCTCCATTCTGTTGCCCTTGTTTGCCCGCATGATAAAGCAAGGTGTTGATTTTGTGCCACAGCTGCAGCAGAGCTATCGCCTGTTGTTGTCCGTTTCGTTGCCTGTGGCAGCAGCAGCATGGTGGTTTCGATTGCCGGTGATGGATCTGCTGTACACAGATGCCGACCCCTACTGGGCCGATATATTTGGCTGGCTGTTGTTGTCGTTTCCGGCTGTAGCCACCATGTATGTATATGGCTCATTACTCACCGCAGCGGGGAAGATGAAACACCTCAATTTGCTGGCTGCGGCAGGTGTAGTATTGAATATTGTCCTGAACCTGCTATTGATTCCACACCATCAGGCATTGGGTGCCACCATCGCCACCGTGGTGACACAACTACTGGTGGCGGCAGGACATATCGGTCTATCGCTGCGGTTGTTTGATTTGCAGATCGACAAACAGTTACTGTGGCGTGCAACGATTTCGGGCGTTCTCCTCGTCTTGTTGGGAGGTGTTGTTTCGCTGGTATCCATGCATTGGCTGCTGCAGCTATCCGCTTGGAGCCTGGGAGCCTTTGTGGTATTGTGGCTGACAGGTATGTGGCGTATGGCTGACCTCCGGGAACAGATGCCCCGGCCTCAATAACGGAACAGATACCGATAGTGCCTATTTGTTAGCTTTGCAAAAATTTAGTCAAACCCGATGAGTACCAATAAGAATGTGCTGGACCTGATCAGGATATTGCTGAAATGGCGAAAACTGGTCATCCTCGTTACCGTGCTGGCAGCAGCCGGCAGTGTTGGAATATCTTTGTTGTTGCCCAATTACTACAAGTCAACCACCACCTTCTATCCGCAGAACTTGTCGGCATTCGACCGGGGTTACCTGTTTGGCACAGAAAGCAAGGAAAAGGTACAAAGTCTGTTTGGCGACAAGCAGGACGTAAACCGGGTGCTGTCCATCGCCAAGTCAACCGAACTCATCGGACACATCATCGACCACTTCAAGTTGGCAGCCCATTACGACATTGATACTACCAAAGCCATGTGGCGGTACAAGGTGCAAGAGGAGTTCGACGAGAATTTCAAAGTCATCAAATCCGACCTCGATAACATAGAATTATCCGTTTGGGATACGGACCCTGATCTGGCAGCCAATATTGCCAACTACTTCGTGTTCAAGATCAATCAGATCTATTCCGGTTTGCTGGAGGAGCGGAATGCTAAAAACGAAGAGTCGGTGACGCAGCAGTTGGCTGATTTAGAGTTTGAGTTGGCCGCCATTTCCGATTCCATGCAAGGGGTGCGCGACACGGCATCGTTGCAATATCAGGTACTTGCCGGCATTCAGGGCAACCTGTTGAACGACTATAACAAATGGAAATCCTTGTCTACTCAATACCGTGCAGCAGCCGGCTATGAAGTCAACTCATTGTTTATCATCGAGAGTGCCTATGCCGCCGAGAAGAAGGATCGTCCCGTACGCTGGCTGATTGTGGTAAGCGCCACTCTGGCTGCCTTTTTCCTGTCGATATTGGCAGCCATCTTCGCCGAAAAGTACCACACCATCCGCGAAGAGCTGAACCATGCTTAAGGCAGCACCAGCGGGAACGGCACTGCAATGGTTTACCGGCTTCAGCATCATCCTGCTGAGCTGTATCCTGGGTGCCATAGCCCTGCAACAGCCCTTGCTGGCGATGGCTCCTGCTGCCCTGTTGTTTGCCGGTCTGGTGATTGCCGACTACCGCAAAGTGTACCTGTTTCTGTTTCTGCTACTCCCGATTTCGTTCGACTTCGATATTACGAGGTCGCTAGCCATCAACCTGCCGGCAGAACCGGTGATGATGGTGTTGTTCCTGCTGCTGGTAGTGCTGTGGATCAAGGACCGTCATTTTGTAGACCCTCGGTTTGTGCGGCATCCGGTCATCATTCTGCTGCTGATACATCTGCTGTGGATAGGCCTGATGCAGTTGTACACGGTAAACTATGTAGTTACCCTCAAATTCTTTCTGGCCAAGCTGTGGTTTGTAGGTGTAGGCACCTTCCTCACGGCAGTACTCGCCGGCAATCGAGATGGCTTCCGGCAGCTTGGATGGGCTACTTTCATCTCACTGGTGCCGGCAACCGTGTTCATCTTGCTGCGCCATGCAGCTACCGGATTCAGCTTTGAGGAGGTGAATGCTACCGTTATGCCTATCTTCCGGAACCATGTGAACTATGCCGCCCTGCTCACCATCGTGCTGCCGTGGTTTTGGTTCATGCGCAAATGGTACCCGTCCGGCAGTGTGTGGCGCAACTGGCTCACCTTCGGCATCGTTATCCTGCTGGCAGGCACCATCTTCAGCTATACCCGTGCCGCCTGGATAGCCTTGTTTGGCGCCCTGGGCGCCTACTACCTGATCCGACAGGGGCTGCTCAAATATACCTTCCTCACAGCGCTGATCGGCTCGCTGGTGCTGATCTACTTTCTGGCGAAGGACAACAAGTACCTGGACTTTGCGCCCAACTATGAAACCACCATCTACCACACCGAACTGGGCGACCACCTGGAGGCAACAGTCAACTTTCAGGATGTTTCAAGCGCTGAGCGTGTATACCGATGGGTGGCGGCCTTCCACATGTTCACCGAAAAGCCCTTGACAGGAAATGGCCCCGGCAATTTCTACCCCTACTACAAGGAGCACACCGTCCTCAGCTTCATGACGTATGTGAGTGACAACGAGGAGCGCAGCACCGTGCACAACTATTACCTGTTGATTCTGGTGGAACAGGGACTGATCGGCTTCATCATATTCCTGCTTCTTGTGCTGGCTGTGCTCTGGTATGGCGAAAACCTGTATCACCAAGTGCAGGACACGGCACTAAAGCAATATGTGATGGCACTGCTGCTCAGCATCATCATCATTCTGATTCATTTGCTGGTGAGTGATTTGATGGAAGTCAACAAGATCGGCACCTTGTTCTTTGCGGCTACCGGACTGCTGGTAGCGCTCGGCATTCAGCAGCGATCACTTAAAGCGACAGCTTAGGATACTGATATCGTCGATGAACTGCATGTGTCCTTTGAAGTCGAGAATCGACTTCAGGAGCATGTTGTTGAATACTGCCATGGAGTATTGCTTGTTCTGCTGGATGAATTCACGCAGCATCTCCAGCGTAAAGTTCAACCCTTCCTCGTTCTCCAGATCGGTCAGTCCATCGGTGTAGTTCACCAGCAGGGAATTGCGGGGCATGGTAAACGAACCCACCTCCAAGAACGGCAGTTCTTCGAACATGCCCAGGATGGTACAGCCATGCTCCAATAGCGAAAATTGCCCATCGTGGTAGAGTACCGGCGGGTTGTGGCCGGCATTTACATACCGGAGCTCGCGGGTTACCAGGTTGTATTCTGCCACGAAGAGGGTAATGAATTTCTCACCTTTGGTGATGTCTGTCACGGTTTGGTTGAGGGACAGCACCAGGCTCTTGAAATCGATTTCCTGCTTCGCCAACGTACGCAGAATCGCCTGGAAGTTGGCCATCAGTATGGCTGCAGCAATCCCTTTTCCGGAGATGTCAGCGATACAGAACAGCACCCTATCCTCATCCAGCTGCAATACGTCGTAATAATCGCCTCCAATGTCCCGGTGGGGTAGGTACACCGCAGCCATCTCCAGCTGATCGTCATTAGGCAGGTCCTTGGGTATCAGCAGCGACTGCACATCTGCCGCCAGCTCCATCTCCCGCTTGATCTTCTCCTGCTCCAGTTGCTGCTTGAACAGGCGCTTGTTTTCTACCGCTACTACGATGATGTTGGTGATGGTACGGATGAACTTGATCTTTTCATCCAGGGTCTCGTTCTCGTCGATATCGGGCTCACCCAGCAAGGCGAATGCCAGCGGCTTATCCTTATGGTAAACGGGTATGATGAGGTCGAATCCGTCAAAGACCGGATTGGGTGCTTCCTCAAAAAAGGTAAGGCGCTGATATTGGATGATGTCGTCCAGAATGGAGTCCGGATGAAATCCGGCGGGTAGGCCATACTGACAGATGCAGTTCAGGGTCTCTTCCTGCAAGAACACTGCCAGTCGTTTTACGGAAATCTGTGCCCGTAGGATGAATTCATAGATCCGGAACAGCTTGTCGGACGACAGATTGTTGTTGATGGCCTGTGTAACTTCCAACAGGGCACTTACCTGCAGTTGCTTGATCTGCAACTGCCTTTCCAGTTGATCTACCTTGGGTAACTTGTCTTCCACCATCGTTGTTGCGGGCCGTTATTCCTGCAGGATTAAAAGTACATCATTTCATTGATTGCGATTGCTTTTATTGTCGAAGGCATCACGCAAGCCGTTGCCTACCAAAAAGAATGCCAGCACAAACAGACTGATGGCAACACCCGGCAAGACAGCCAGGTGCGGCAATCCCGCTATGAGATAGGATCGGTTGTCGCTCAGCATCATCCCCCACGAAGGCGTGGGACGCTCCACCCCCAAGCCCAGAAAGCTCAATCCCGCTTCCAGCAGGATAGCACCCGCGAAATTGGAGGCCACTACTACGATCACGGGACCCAGGAGGTTAGGGACTAGGTGCCGCAGCAGGATGCGCCACGTGCGGAATCCCATGGTTTCTGCCGCCTTGATGAACTCCTGCTCCCGCAGCCCCAGCACCTGCCCACGCACCATCCTTGCCAGCTCAATCCACATCGTAAGCCCAATAGCCAACACTACCTGCGAAAATCCGCGACTAAACACCAGCGAGAGCGACAAGGCCAACAGCAACGTTGGTATCGACCAAAACACGTTAATGATATAGAGCACCACACGGTCCACCCATCCCCGGAAATAGCCCGCCAGCAAGCCTACCAACAGGCCTATCGCCAACGACACCAGTACAGCCATGAATCCGGCAGTCAGCGACACCCGTGCACCCAGCAGCAGACGACTCAGGTAATCGCGGCCCAGCGCATCTGTCCCCAGCAGGAATGTTTCGTGTTGTATGGCTTTAGCGGCGGCCTGCTGCAGTGACGTCAGATCCGTGCACAAGGTGCTACCATCTATCAACACAGCGCAGCAGCTGTCGGCAGTACAGTCGGCATCTGCAGCCATCGGATATACTACATCCATCAGCGATAGCTGCTTGGGAATACCTGCATCCGGCATGCCGGTATACTCTTCGTAGAATAGTCGGTCTCCTGCAATGTGCCAACTCCTCACAGGAATTACCCGATGTGCGAGGGAAGTACCTTGCCACCAGCTGGCATAGTCGTCGGGTTGGGGCTGATTGAGCCGCACATACAGCAACTCAGCAGTAGCTCCCGGTGGCAGGAGCTTGAGGGCTAGTACCTGCCTGTTGGCATCTTTGGTGGCGTCGGGCACCAACAAGTACCCGCCCAATGCCAGCAAAATACCGGCAATAATCACCACCAAGCCGACCATTGCCGGCAGGTTGCTGCGGAATCGATGCCAAACGGCTTGTAATGGCGTGTTCGACGACTTCACAGATTGTGTGCCAACAGGCCCTCTTTGGTAGCCAGATAATGGTATTTCTCTGGATGGTCACTATCGGGAGTGCCCAGCCGTACAAAATCGTGATGTGCCTCGCTGTAGGTAAACTGTTGCACAAAGCGCTTCTCCAACAGGGTGCGCAGTCCATCCTTGAGCCAGCTGTCATCACACCGCAGCGCCTCCTTGAGGTCGTGCCACGAAATCACGAAATACAACTCATCGAGTATGTCGAACTCTTGTTCCGTTAGGTTCATCTCAGTTGTCTGCCTTTCCAGGAATATCGGGTAAAATTACCCAAAATCGCAGCGGCAGGCACATAGAGCAAGTATAGCAACTGCGCCGGCAGGAGCCAGTGCCAAGCCACCGGCTGTCGAAGCGTGGCTGCTACAGCCGCTACGGCAACCCCTTCTACCAGCCACTTGGCTCCCAGCATGATGATGAGCGGCAGCGCTACTGTAGGGTCCAGCCATGCTACTGCCCCCATGATAATGAGCAGCAGATGGAACAAAAAGGCTACCACGCCCATCCATATGGCCGGCGCCAGCTTGATGCGCTTCACCTTGGACGCCCAGCGAATCCGCTGCTGCAGCAGGGACTGCCAGTCTGTAAGGGCATAGGTGGTGGCTACAGCGTCCTTATCGGCAGCATAGGCGATGCTGCCGGCACCATAGGCTGATGCCAGTTTACGCAGCAGCAACACATCATCACCGGACGCCACCTGATCTATGCCTTCATAACCGTTCACCTCAATGAATGCCTGTCGCCGGAACGCCAGATTGGCGCCGTTGCACAGAAAAGGCTGCTGCCAGTGGATTCCTGCCCCGCTGAACAACTGCATCCCCAGCATGTCGAACTGCTGGAAGTGATGCATCAACCCCGTGCCGGCACCATACGACACAGGACCGGCAACACACACCGTATCAGCTGCGGCAAACTGCAGCAAGGTGCGCAGGTGGGAAGCTCCCAGGCGCACATCTGCATCGATGGTCACCACCCATTCGCCAACTGCAGCGGCTATCCCTTTTGCCAGTGCCGCTTTCTTGGGAGAGGCCGCTAATCTTGAGGTATCCTGCCGACCCATGGCTATCACCTGGTCGGCAAGAGGCGCTGCCAGCAGAGCTGTATCATCTGTAGAGCCATCATCCACAACAATTACTTCCAGATCATTGGGATAATCCTGTCGCTGCAGATCCAGCAACACATCCACGATATGTGCCGCCTCATTCCGTGCCGGAACAATTACCGAGACGGTGGGCAATGGCATGGGTTGTGGCTGAGGCGCCCTGTACCACCAGTAAAGATACCAGCATATCATGCCCACATAAACGACACCCAAAACAAGCAGCAATTCAGTCATGTCAAGTGTTGAACAATGGCTGAAGATAAGGTACTGACACCTTATCTACCAGCTTGTGGCCCTTGGGAACGATGTCGAGGGTAGCCTCCGGCATCTGCCGCACGAACCGCTTGCCGATAGCGGGACGGATCACCTGATCGGTGGCGCCGAACAGCAGATGCACCGGCACCTCATGTGCCCGCAACATCGCCTGCACGGCAGGGATGTCCGGCACAAAATGCTTCAGGGACTGCCACGTGTGAAAGATGCGGTGGCGCTTTTCTGCTGTGTCCATGTGGTTAATGGTGAACTCATAGATGAACCGCGATAACCGACCGCTCCGATAGAGCATCCTCACCGCAAAGAAGAACAGCTGCGGCCTTTGTGTTACCAACCGGAAGGCCCAGCGCCCCCACACCGGATACACGGCCATGTCGAACACCTTGTGCGTCTGTATGCCGTCGGGAGCCAGCAGGATGAGTCGCTCGAGCTGTGTTGCCACCCGTGGCACGAGCGACAAGGCCAACCGGCCACCCATGCTAAAGCCCATGAGTGAGAACCGTGAAACATGAAACCGTTGCAGGAGCTGTTGTATCAGCTGGTGCAGGTCTTCCGGGGTGAAGGACTCTTCGCGCCAGTCGGTTTGTCCATGGTACGGGAAATCCAACGCCAGCAGCATGGTATCGGCAGGCATTGCCGGCCACAGTGCCTTGAATGCCAGCGCATTTTCAGAGAACCCGTGGAAGGCAATGACGCACCGGACACCCTCACCCATCTTCCACCCATGCACTGTTGACCTGCGAATTGGCAGGGTAAACGATTGCAGGGAAGGTGTGTCTGTGGTTGCCATGTGCTGCGCAAAGGTAGGCCGATGTGTGAGGAATGTGGAATTCGCAACTTGGGGAAATGGGGTAAAAAAGGGTATTTTTGAACGGTTTTCAATAAACGCCCGCCAATGCCTAAAGATCACTCGATCCATCACGTTCTCATCATCGGCAGCGGTCCCATCATTATCGGTCAGGCATGTGAATTTGATTATTCCGGTAGTCAGGCCTCCCGTTCCTTACGGGAAGAAGGGATTACCGTGTCGCTGATCAACTCCAATCCGGCTACCATCATGACCGATCCGGTAACCGCAGACCATGTGTATCTGTGGCCACTGGAGCCGGACAGCATCGTTCGCATCCTTGAAGAACGCCCCGACATAGACGCTGTGCTGCCCACTATGGGCGGTCAAACGGCGCTGAACCTGGCCAAGGAATGCAACGAACTGGGCATCTGGGAAAAATATGACGTACGCCTGATCGGTGTGGACATTGACGCCATCGACCTGACAGAGAATCGCGAGCGGTTCCGGCAGCTGATGGTAGACATCGGCGTGGGCGTGGCACCCAGCCAGATCGCCAACTCCTTCCTGGAAGGCAAAGAAATCGCCCAACGCATCGGTTTTCCGCTGGTGATCCGCCCCAGCTACACGCTGGGAGGCACAGGTGGCTCCTTTGTTCACAGCAAGGAGCAGCTGGACAGCGCCCTGCAGCGTGGACTGAATGCCTCCCCTACCCATGAGGTGTTGGTAGAAAAGGCCGTACTTGGCTGGAAGGAGTTCGAGCTGGAACTGCTGCGCGACAGGCTGGACAACATTGTGATCATCTGTACCGTGGAGAACATGGATCCGATGGGCATCCATACCGGCGACTCCATCACCGTAGCGCCGGCGATGACGCTGAGCGACAAATCGTTTCAGGCAATGCGCAACTATGCCTTCCTGATGATGCGGTCGCTGGGCAACTTTGCCGGCGGTTGTAATGTGCAGTTCGCCATCGATCCTGACACGGAAGACATCATCGCCATCGAGATCAACCCGCGGGTGTCGCGCTCTTCGGCACTGGCGTCCAAGGCTACCGGCTATCCGATAGCCAAGATCGCCGCCAAGCTGGCCATCGGCTACACACTCGACGAGCTGAGCAATCAGGTCACCAAAACCACCAGCGCCTTCTTTGAGCCGGCACTGGACTATGTCATCGTAAAGATTCCCCGGTGGAACTTCGACAAGTTCCAGGGTTGCGACACCACCCTTGGCTTGCAGATGAAGAGTGTAGGTGAGGTAATGGGTATCGGCAGAAGCTTCCTGGAGGCACTGCAAAAGGGCTGCCAGAGCCTGGAAAACAACAAGATTGGGCTTGGTGCCGACGGCAAGATGTGGCACAAAACGGAAGAGATTCTGGAAGGGCTGAAAACGCCTTCCTGGGACAGGCTTTTCCGCATCAAGGATGCTCTTGAGCTGGGCGTTTCACCGCGCACCATCCACGATATGACACGGATTGACCCCTGGTTTATCGACGAGATCGACCGTCTGGTAAAGATGGATCATCAAATCAGGAAGCACCAACTCAGCACCATACCTGACGACTTGCTGCTACAGGCCAAGAAGATGGGCTACTCTGATGCGCAGCTGGCCTACCTCATGCGCCTCGATCACGAGGACATGGTGTATGACCACCGCCACAGCCGGGGACTTACCCGCCAGTACAAGATGGTGGATACCTGTGCTGCCGAGTTCCACTCAGAGACACCCTATTTCTACTCCACCTACGACAGCGAAAACGAAAGCAAGCGCTCCGACAAGAAGAAGGTGATCGTGCTGGGCTCCGGCCCCAACCGGATCGGTCAGGGTATCGAGTTCGACTATTGCTGTGTCCATGGCATCATGGCCATTCGTGAGGCCGGATTCGAGGCTATCATGGTCAATTGCAATCCGGAAACGGTGTCCACCGACTTCGACATTGCCGATAAGCTGTACTTCGAGCCTATATTCTGGGAGCACCTGCGGGAAATCATCGACTTGGAACAGCCGGAAGGCGTGATTGTGCAGCTGGGCGGACAAACTGCCCTCAAGCTGGCAGAACGCCTGAAAGACTATGGGGTACGCATCATCGGCACCGATTTCGAACACATGGATCTGGCCGAGGATCGTGGTGCTTTCTCCGACCTGCTGAAAGAGCTGAACATCCCCTACCCCGAATATGGCGCGGCACGCACCGTAGAGGAGGCCGTACACATTGCCAACCGGGTGGGTTACCCTGTGCTGGTAAGACCCAGCTATGTGTTGGGTGGCCAACGGATGCGCATCGTGATCAATGATGAAGAGCTGGAAAGGGCAGTCATCGGCATCCTGAAGCACTTCCCGGACAACGTCATTTTGATTGACCACTTCCTGGATCGTGCGGAAGAAGCAGAAATCGACGCCATCTGCGACGGTGAAAACGTCCACGTGATGGGCATCATGGAGCACATTGAACCTGCCGGCATCCACAGTGGCGATTCCAGTGCCGTGCTGCCGCCATACGACCTGTCGCCGCGTGTTATCGACACCATGGTGGAATACACCCGGAAGCTGGCACTGGCATTGAAAATCAAAGGGCTGATCAACATTCAGTTTGCCATCAGAAACGGGACAGTTTATGTGATTGAGGCCAACCCTCGCGCCAGCCGCACTACGCCCTTCATATGCAAGGCCTACGGCATTCCCTACCTGAATGTGGCCACCAAGGTGATGCTGGGTGTGAACACCCTGAAGGACTTTACCTTTGAGAAGAAGCTGGACGGCTTTGCCATCAAGGAGCCTGTGTTCAGCTTCGAGAAGTTCCCCAACGTCAACAAGGAGCTGGGTCCGGAGATGAAGAGTACCGGGGAAGCCATCCGCTTCATTACCAATCTGCGCGATCCGTTCTTCCGGGAGATGTACAAGAAGAAGAGCATGTTCCTCAGCCGTTGATGGCGGACATGAATCTGTCATAACCTTCACTCTGCTGCAATGTGTAATATTGCAGTATGAAGTATGTCGCATACCTGTGTTGTCTGGCAGTACTTGCGGTGGCGTGCCAGTCGCCCAACCCACCCACAACGGATAGTGTGTCTTATGATGAATCGATTGCGTTGCTGCGCGGTGCCAAGGATTCCTCCTTTCAGCAGGCAGGCAGTCCGCTGCCCGGCACGGAGGCTATCGCACGCTTCAACGGGTTATCCTATTTTCCGGTAGATGCGGCATACCGGATAACTGCCGCCATTGTGCCTACGCCAGATAGCCTGCCCTTTGTGATGCCCACTACGAAAAGTCATCAGAATCAATATCGACAGTATGCCTGGGCCCATTTCATCATCCATGGCCAAGCCTGCAGCCTGGCGGTGTATGAACCGTTTCCGGTAGAGGAGGATGCGCAGCTCTTTCTGCCCTTCCGTGACGCTACCAGTGGTGATGCCACCTATGGCGGGGGACGCTACCTCGACCTGGGATATCCGGAAGGCGATTCTTTGGTGATCGACTTCAACCTGGCTTACAATCCTTATTGCGTATACAACTATGCCTACAGTTGCCCGATTCCTCCATCTGTTAACACATTGCGTGTAGCCATAGAGGCAGGAGAAAAGATGATAGAAATTCCCCAACCTTGAGTACACCACCTGCCACGAAGAAAGCCTGGGTCATCAGAGAAACCAAGGAGCTCACCATTCGCTTCTTGCCGGGGGGAATGCACAAATTCCTGGTGGCAGGGTTTGGCTTCCTTTTTGCAAGCTGGTGGGGTGTACCGGTAGGATTCTTAATCGGCTGCCTGCTGGACATACAATTCGACTATCACCCCGGCCCTCCCAAGCCCCACGACCTGGGGATTACCTTCATGATGCTGGCCATGGCCGTTATCAAGGCAGACGGGCAGGTAGGCATATCCGGAATACGGTACGCCTATCAGTATATGCAGGAGCATTACGGCGCAGAATACGTACGCCATCGAAGGCACATCTTCGATGGCTTTGCCTTGCAGCAGATACCGGTAGAGGCGCTATGTGAACAGATCGATCATCATGTGGACTACCCCGGCAAGATGCAACTCATCTACTTCCTGACAGGCATTGCACGATCTGACGGCTTCCTTTCGCGCGAGCGATTGAGTCTGATTGCCTCTATTGCCGATCAGATTCATCTGGAAGCCAAGGATTTTTCCAGCCTGCTGGCCATGCACAACAAGGTGTCCGAAAGCGCCTATGATATTCTGGAGGTGGACGCTTCGGCCAGTGATGCAGCGATCAAGAAGGCCTATTACCGGCTGGCCAAGTTGCATCATCCCGACAGGGTAGCACATTTGGGTGCCGATCATCAGTTGATGGCCAAGGAGAAGTTTCAACGGATACAGGATGCCTACGAGAGCATTCAGGCTGCACGCCGACAGTTATAAAGAATCGCTGTCTACGCCGTGGAACGCATTCACAAAGATCCAGGCGTTGCCTTGCTTTTTCCAGATCACACCGATGACTTCCGCATTCTTACGAACCATGTCTGGCGGTATGGTGATCGTAGCAGCCATGTTTTCTGCTGTAGAAGCCGTTACCGGGGTATTGTTGATCAGCAAGCCAAAGCCTTTGTCGCCCGCTGCGCCCCGCAGTGTATGGTCATGTGTGTAGTCATTGGTATTATCGCCCTGCTGGTTGTAGGCGCCTGAGGCATTATCGCCACCGGGGATATCATCTTCCAGCAGGTAAAAGGCGAGATAGTGCGGGTCGGAGGATGCCTCATAGAATTGTACACGGGCATCGATGGCCACTTCGGCATCGCCGAAAGTGTAGACGCATGCCCCTGATGCGGCTATGGGATTGTTGTCGTACACCTGAAAAGCAGTGGACAGGTTGGCGGGCGAGCCTACAGGCACCGTGCCCAGCCGAAAACTGGGGAACGCATTGATGTACATGCCGGAAAGCAGCTCGTTGCCGGCCGCTATGGTGAGGACATCCGGCTGTGATGAACTGCCATGAACCGCCATACCAATCACCTTATCCGGATAATCGGCCAGCATCTGCCGGAAGGCTTCAGCGCCCCAACTGCCGCAGGGAGGGCACCAGATAGCCGTGAACTCGGTGAGCAGATAAAGCTGTTGCTTCTCTACAGTAACACAATTGTCAGAAGACTTGCGGGCTGCCGGGTCATAGTTGACAGAAGCGGGGTCTGTACAGCCTTTCTCCTTGGCACAGGACATCAGTAAAGGCAATGCCAGCAGGGCTATCACAAATGCACGGGTCATAGCAACAAGTTTAGCGGCAAGATATAATTTTTCTATTGTAAATAATGAGCCATCAAATCGATGCGTACATGACTGCCGTCAGACGGTCAGACCCAGGCACATAGTATTGCGGCATAAGGCGTTACCTTTGTGCCATGATCAGATTCCTCTTTTACCTGGTGATCGGGTACCTGGTTTACCTGTATTTCATCAAGCCGTTGTTGTATGGCTATCGGGAAAAGCCCACCTCCACCTCCAGAAAGCAAGGCGAGCAAGGGCAACATCCGTCCACATCCGGGGATAAGGGAGATTACATTGACTACGAAGAAATCAAATAACCCATGAGTCTGCTACAACAAATCAACGACGACCTGAAGACGGCCATGAAGGCCAAAGACGAAGCCCGCCTGCGGGGTGTACGTGCCATCCGCTCTGCCATATTGCTGGCACAAACGGAGAAGGGCGGCCACAAAGACCTGTCCGATGAAGACATCATGAAGCTGTTGCAAAAGCTGGTGAAGCAGCGTAAGGATTCGCTGGCGATCTATGAGCAGCAAGGTCGTGGCGACCTTGCACAGCAGGAGCAGGAAGAAATCGATGTCCTCAGCAGCTACCTGCCCAAGGCCATGAGCGAGGACGAATTACGGGCTGCGGTGCAGGCTATCATCACTGGTGCAGGCGCCACTTCCATGAAGGATATGGGTCGTGTGATGGGCATGGCCAATCAGCAGCTGGCCGGCAAGGCCGACGGATCGGCGATTGCCGCACTGGTAAAACAACTGCTCAACGGATAAGGATGTATCTGGATATCCTGCTGGCAGTAGTATTGGTGTGGGGGTTCGTTGCCGGCTTCCGGCGCGGGCTTGTCTACTCTCTGTTCTTTTTAGTAGGGCAGGTAATCGCCATTGTCGCCTCCCTGAAGTTCAGCCAGCAGGCATCGATATACATCAGCCAGTGGTTCGAGATACCGACAACCTATCTCCCTATCATCTCATTCGTGGCCGTATACATAGCCACGTTCGGCTTGGTTTTGCTGGCGGCCAAGGCTGTGGAGCAAGTACTGAAAGTCACGCAACTCAACCTATTCAACAAGCTTGCCGGTGCTGCCATATGGATGCTCATAGGTGTATTGTTACTCAGTACTGCCTTTTGGTACTTATCGAAGTATGAGGTGATTCCCGGCGAACAAATTGCCGAAAGCAAGACATACACATACGTTGAACCTTTATCTCCACTGCTGATTGCCGGCATAGGCACCGTGTTGCCCTTCCTGAAAGATGTGTACGATGACATCGAGGAGCTCATCAGGCCCGAGGAAGACACAACCGGACAACCCACGTATGAGGTGGTATGATACTGTTTATTGATAATTATGACTCTTTCAGCCATATGCTGGCCGACTATCTCCGGCAATGTGGGCTTATGGTTACGATCATCAGAAACGACGAAACTACCGTAGAGGCATTATCACACAGCAAGTGGCAGGGGATCGTTATCAGCCCCGGCCCATGTACCCCGCGCGACAGTGGCATTGTGCTGCCGGTAATCGACCGATGGCACCGGACAACCCCCATACTGGGCGTTTGCCTGGGGCATCAGGCAATCGGAGAATTTGCCGGAGCAAAGTTGGTGCGCAGCAGCCCCCCGATGCATGGCAAAACCAGTGCCATCCACCACACGGGCGACGGCCTGTTCAAGGATATTCCGTCACCCTTTACAGCTATGAGGTACCACTCCCTGGAGTTGACAGATCTTCCGGACACGCTCACAGTTACCGCACAGACCAGCGATGGCGTGGTGATGGCGGTGAAACACGTACAGTGGCCGATGCACGGTGTACAGTTTCATCCGGAGTCCATCGGCACCCCCACAGGGCTTCAATTGCTGCGCAATTGGGGTCAACTGATTGCTAACAATTCCCGAACAGGTACTTGAATGGTCAAAAATCTTATTTTTGTTTGCATCAATGCCCAACCATAAAAGGCAGATATGAATTTTGATATCCGCAATGAGCAAGGATTCCGGTATGTAGAGAAAGGTGAAGGTGACGTGTTGCTCCTGTTGCACGGGCTGTTTGGTGCCTTAAGCAACTTCAAGGATCTGGTAGAAACCTTCAGCGACAGATATAAGGTGGTGTTGCCTTTGCTGCCCATCTTTGAATTGCCTGTATTGAACGCTACGCTGAAGGGCCTCAAAGACCATGTAGAGAAATTTGTGGCCTTCAAAGGGTACAAAGACATCTCGGTACTGGGCAACTCCCTCGGCGGGCACATAGCCCTGATGTATGCCTTGGACAACGTGGAGAACGTTCGCTCCATCATACTCACCGGCAGTTCGGGGTTGTATGAGAAATCGTTGGGTGATACATTCCCCAAGCGGGGCAATTACGAGTTCATCAAGGAACGCACCGCCTATACCTTCTACGATCCTGCCATGGCAACCAAAGAGCTGGTAGACGAGGTGTTTGAGATCGTGAATAATCGGGTGAAGGCCGTAAAGATCATCTCTGTAGCCAAAAGTGCCATCCGCAACAACCTGGGCGACCACCTGCACAACCTGCAAATGCCCGCCCTGTTGATATGGGGCGAAGATGACCGGATTACACCGCCCTTTGTAGGGGAACAGTTTCAAAAACTACTGCCCGATGCTGAGCTTCATTTTCTGGCACAATGTGGTCACGCGCCCATGATGGAGCGGCCCCTCGAATTCAACGCCCTTCTGGGTCGTTTTCTATCGCGTGTTTACGAAAAGGTGTAATCTTGATTGCACTCGACCTCATATCCGACTCCCTGCCGCCACTTCGCACTTCCGATACGGGCGAGATAGCCTTGCAGCTGATGGCAGAATATCAGGTGAAGCAGCTGCCGATCGTCAACGACAAGCAGTTCCTGGGGCTTATCTCTGAAGAGGATATTCTGGAGCAAGGGCTCATAGAAGAGGCCATTGGTGGCATGCAGCTCTCTTATTACAAGCCTTATGTGTTGGAAACGGACCACCTGTATCAGGTGATGCGTACTGCTGCCAACCTGGACCTGAGCCTTATCCCCGTCATCGACAGTGAGTACAACTACAAGGGGGTTATCACCCTGCAGGCACTACTAGGCTATTTTGCCAGAAACAATGCCATCACCGAGCCCGGTGGCATCCTGGAGCTACAGGTGAACACACGCGACTATTCCTTGTCGGAGATTGCGCGAATCGTAGAGTCCAATGATGCCATCATCATGAGCCTGTATGTGTCCGACAAGGCCGACAGCACCAAACGGTTGATCACCATCAAGGTGAACAAGGAAGACATTCGGGCAATTGTGGCCACCTTTGAACGATACAACTACGAGGTTACGGGTTATCAGCAGCAGTCCGACTTTGGAGACGACATGAAAGACCGCTTCGAATCCTTCCTGCGATACATGAATATCTGACGGTGACGGTCAACCGGATACGAACCCCACTATTATTATTGATACTGTTGCTGGCAGGCTCATTCCTGCAGGCACAGACATTTCGCATATCATCCATACACCTTACCGGCAACAAGCGTACCCTCGATTTTGTGATCCTGCGCCACCTCGATGTAGCTGCTGGCGATACGCTGCCCATGACAGAACTGCTGCCGATGCTGCACCGCAACCGGGCACATCTGTTGCGCACGTCCCTGTTCAATGATGTAACCATCACCACCTCACGGCTGGTAGGCGACTCCCTGCAGCTATCTGTGGAGGTGTCGGAGCGGTGGTATTTACTGCCCTATCCGCACTTTGAGCTGTCGGACCGCAACTTCAACGAATGGTGGACTACCTACGACCGGGATATCAGCCGGATTGTGCTGGGCGCGACGGTATACTGGAACAACATCCGCGGTAGGGACGAACGGCTGAAAGTCACTATGCTGACAGGCTTCAACCAGGAACTCGGACTGCGGTATACCATGCCTTTCTTATCGCCGACCTCCCTTTTTGGCCTGGAGGCCGAGGTACGGTGGTGGGCCAGCCGGCAAATTCCGGTACGTACTGAAGCCAACAGGCTTCAATTCCTGATGGATGACAAGCGCCTAAGGCAGTCGCATCAGGCACGGCTTAGCCTGCTGATGCAACATCGTGTAAACCTGCGCAGCAAGATATCGATTGAATGGCAGCAGGAATCTGTTGCCGACACCATTCAACGCCTCAACCCGGACTGGCTGCCGGCCCGGGGAACAGCGGCATCGTGGGTAGGCGCCGGGTTGGAGCTAAAGTACGACAACACGGATCAGATTGCTTACCCGATGATGGGCTGGCGACTGAAGGGACTGCTGACCTACCGGAACGGATTGGGAGATAGCCCCTGGCACCTCTACACGATGCACACACAGATAACAGGCCACCAGCGGGTGGGCAGGTGGTCGTCGATAGGGGGCAGGATATTGTTGCAGGCCAACCTCGGCGACAACGGTGCTTACCTGTGGCAACAAGCCATCGGCTACTGGCCGGCTATTGTGCGGGGGCATGAGTTGGATGTGGTGGATGGGCAGCAGATGATGGTGATACAGGCAGAATGGAAGAAGCGCATCTGGCAGAAGCAGATCAGGTGGACCTTCTTTCCGGTTCCCGGCTTCAACGATATGCCTGTGGCCCTATTCCTGAGGCCTTTTGCCGATGTCGGGCGCACCAGCGACAACGTTTTTGCCGATTTGAACCACCTCAATGACCGTTGGATTGCCGGCTTTGGCCTTGGTTTTGATGTAGTTACGTACTACGACTATGCCTTGTCGGTAAACCTCAGCAGAAACGGGCAGGGAGAAAATGGCGTATATTTACACGTGAATTTCTAGCCATGCGGGTAGCCCTTTACGGTAGATTGCTGGAATCCACCAATGTGCCATATGTACAACAGTTGGTTGACACCTTACAGGCGCATGGTGTAGAGTTGATGGTGTACAAGAAATTCCTGCCCCATCTGGAGGGCAAGGTGGAACTGCCCGAACCCATCCCCACCTTCAAGACCCACGAAGATCTGGTGCATCAGGTGGACTACCTGCTGAGTCTGGGTGGCGATGGCACCCTACTGGATACAGTAGCGCTGATCCGTGACTCCAACATCCCGGTGATGGGCATCAACACAGGCCGACTGGGATTTTTGAGTAGTGTGGGCAAGGAAGATATCGACAGGGCAGTGCGGGCATTGGTGGCCAACGAAATAGACCTGGAAGAAAAACCTCTTGTACAGGTTACTGCCAACAAACCCCTGTTTTCGGGAGCCAATTTTGCGCTCAACGAGTTCTCCATCAACAAGCGTGATATCGCTTCCATGGTAGTGATTCATGCCTACCTCAATGACCAATACCTGAATTCCTACTGGTGCGACGGATTGATCGTGGCCACACCTACGGGGTCTACCGCCTATTCCCTCAGCTGCGGGGGGCCGGTGATATTGCCGGGATCTAAGAGCTTCGCCATTACACCGGTGGCGCCACATCACCTCACCGTGCGGCCGGTAATTGTGCCTGATGATACGGTGATTACGCTGGAGTTGGAGGGCCATCACGACAGCTTCCTGTGCTCACTGGATAGCCGATCTACCATCATCGACAGCAGCTACAAACTCACTATCCGCAAAGAACAATTTTCGCTGCGGCTTGCCCGCCTGCATGAAGCCGACTTTCTTAGTACGTTGAGAAACAAATTGTTGTGGGGATTCGACAAGAGAAACAAATAATGATGGTATTTTTGTAACAATTCGTAAATTGTATCGTAGAAGTAGTCAGTAACGCGACCTGATTCTAATAACCCAAGACAAACAATCATGCGCCACATCATCCTTTTACTGACGATTTTTGCTCTTTACACCACACCGATCTTCGCACAGCGAGAAGCATCCAAAGCCTCTGAAATTGGCTTTACACTTGGTGCTGCCTCATTTTTGGGAGACCTTGGCGGCTCTGCTGACATTGGAAGAAGCTTCGTAAACGACTTCGAGGTGGCAGCTACCAGACCTGCTGTTGGCGCTTACTACCGACTGAATCCCAATAACCGTATTGCCTGGCGTACAAGCCTGTACTACACACAGGTATTTGGAGATGATGCATTGGGTGGAGCAACCGACCCGGCACAGCCCGGCTACTCCAGGGTATATCGCAATCTGAGTTTCCGTTCTGATATCATTGAGTTCTCCAGTGTGTTGGAAATCAACCTGCTTCCTTATGTGGCAGGCTCCGACCGCTACCGTTTTACACCATACGTTGTGATTGGTGTGGGTGGTATCTACTTCGACCCAAGAGCACGGTTGGAAGGCGACTGGATTCGTCTGCAGCCGCTGGGCACCGAGGGACAAGGTCTTCCACAGTATCCGGAAAAAGACCCTTACTCACTCACCGCATTGGTGATCCCTGTAGGTGCCGGTATCAAGTACAACCTGGACAGGAGATGGTCTTTCACCTTCGAGGTGTCCCACCGATTCACCAATACTGACTACATCGACGATGTTAGTGGCTACTATGCCGATCCTCAGTACTTTGCACAGAACTACGACCCACAGACTGCAGCTATTGTTACTGCACTAGCCGACCGCAGCAACGGTGAGTTCCCCGGCATGACCGCTCCCGGTGAGCAGCGCGGCGACCCCGCAGACTTCGACGGTTACACATTTGCCGGTCTGTTCAGCGTGGCTTACGTGTTGAAGACAAGGGGCAACACACAGTTCTACTGTCCTAAGTTCTTCTAAGCACACTACGCCTTCCATCGCAGCGTTACTTAGGTCACAATTACTACCTTTGCACGCTGGTAACGAAGGCATGAAAACACTGCGACTCCATCTCATCATTTGTTTCTGCTGGCTGAGTGCCAGTCCCCTGCAAGCACAGCCGGGTGCTATGGAGCAAAAGTGGGAGTTTGGCTTTTGGCTGGGAGCAGCACACTACAGCGGCGACTTATCTCCTTCTCTCACACAGTATTATCATCTCTTCAGGCCGGCAGGCGGCGTCTTCAGCAGGATTAACGTAAACCCGCGTATTAGCTTCAAGACCATGGTGGCCGCCGGCACTATCGTAGGAGATGACACCTGGAGCAACAATCCCTATCATCAGGCACGAAACCTCAGTTTCCGAAACACCATATTAGAAGCAGGTGTGCACCTGGAGTTCAATTTCTTTTCTTTTGTGCTGAACTCCCGCGACTTTCGCTTTACCCCATACACGTTTATTGGCATGGGCGCTTTTGCCCATAACCCACAGGCCGAACTTGATGGTGAGTGGTACGACTTACAGCCTTTGGGGACAGAAGGTCAGCAGTTTCCGGATTACAGCGGCCGGCAGCCTTACAGCCTGGTGCAGATAGCCATCCCCTATGGTGGTGGCTTCAAGTGGAATGTCAGGGACGGATTGAATGTCTGTTTCGAGATCGGCTACCGCGGATTGTACACGGATTACCTGGACGATGTAAGCACTACCTACATCGACAACGGCGTAATTGCTGCCGGGCAGAATGGAGGCATAGCTGCTGCACTGGCTGACCGCTCCGGCGAGGTATCTACAGAGCCTATCGGAATAGAAGGCAAGCAGCGAGGCAACTCGCAAACCGTAGATGCCTACATTTTCTCAGGCATCCAGGTGTCTTACACCATCCGACGACTACGTTGTCCAAAGCCGGGTAATTCTTTCTAAAACCTATACTGAAACAGTATCTTCGCAGTCAATGAGTTATCGCGACCAAATCAACCTGCAACGTCTGCCCCGTCACATTGCCATCATCATGGATGGAAATGGCCGGTGGGCTAAGCAGCAGGGCATGAACCGCGTATTTGGTCATACCACAGCTGTGAGGGCCGTGCGCGAAACTACCGAAGCCTGTGCCGAGCTGGGGGTTCCCTACCTGACACTATATGCCTTCTCCAAAGAAAACTGGGATCGACCAAAGGCAGAGGTAAACGCATTGATGACACTGCTGGTGAAAACCATCAGAAAAGAAACGGCTACGCTGATGAAGAACAACATCAGACTGGAGGCCATCGGCGACCTGAGCAATCTGCCTGCCAAAGCATACAAAGAGCTGCAGGAAGCTAAGCAAATTACCGCCGGCAATACCCGAATGACGCTTATCTTAGCGCTTAGCTATGGTTCCAAGTGGGAAATACTGGAAGCTGTAAAGGCTATAGCCACTGACGTTAAAAAGGGTTATATATCACCGGAAGACATTGATGAACAACTGTTTACCGGTAAATTGTCCACCGCAGCTTTTCCTGACCCTGAGTTGATGATCCGGACAAGTGGCGAAAAACGCATCAGCAATTTCCTGTTGTGGCAACTGGCATATGCAGAGCTCTACTTTACGGAGAAGCATTGGCCGGCATTTGAAAAAGAAGATCTGTACCAGGCCATCGTCGACTATCAGCATAGGGAACGGCGGTTTGGCAAGATCAGTGAACAAATTACCGTAGAATGAAACATCTGCCCGCATACCTTCTGTTTTTCCTGTTGATGTGCTTTGCCGGGTCCGTATCGGCACAGACCGGCTTCGGCACTGACTCCAATCAGGTAGACTACAGAAATGCCAGAAGGTATGAAATCGGAGGTATCCGTGTCATCGGAAATGGCATCATCCGGGAGCAGGTAGTGTTGTCGCGCACCGGATTGCAGGTAGGCCAGCAAATATCCATCCCCGGCGAAGACATCTCCACAGCCATCAAGAACCTGTGGTCTACCCGCCTGTTTTCGCAGGTAGAGATCTCCATTGAAAAGACCTTTGGCGACGTAGCGTTCCTGCTTATCGAGCTCAGCGAAAGGCCTCGCCTCAGCCGCTACTTTGTCAGAGGAGTAAAGGATGCCGACGTGGACGACCTGCGGGAATCGATTGCCCTTACCCGTGGCGACCCCTTTACCGACTATGATCAAACGCGGATAAGGAACATCATCAACCGCTTCTATACAGAAAAAGGGTTCAACAACTCCTCCGTTACGTTTACGCTGAAAGCAGATACAGCCGATGCGAACTCAATGTTGCTGTTCATCGACATCGACAAAGGAGCCAAAGTGCGCGTAGGCGCCATCGAGATCGTAGGCAATGAAGTGGCACCGGATTATCGGATTCGCAGCAAGATGAAGGACACCAAGCAGCGCACGCAGTTCAACTTCAGCCGCATGCTGGAACCGGTAGACAGCACACAGCCCCGTGGCATCCTGCAAATCCTGGGCAATATCAGCTACGGAGGCATCAAGAACTACCTGTCGGACAAAATGACCTTGCGCATCTTCAATTCTTCCAAGTTCGATGAGAAGAAGTTCGAGGATGACAAGGATTTGGTGATCCAATACTACAACAGTCTTGGCTATCGTGATGCAGCTATTATCGCAGACACCATCTTCAATACCGATGAAGAGAACATCACCATCCGCCTGACCATCGATGAAGGGCAGCGCTACTACTTCCGGAACATCACCTGGAATGGCAACCAGAAATATCCTGACCAGTTGCTGAATGCCATTCTGGGCATTGACAAAGGCGACATCTATGACCAGTCGCTGCTGGATCAAAGGCTGTTCTTCGATATGAACGGTGGCGACATCAGTTCTCTGTATATGGATGATGGTTACCTGTTCTTCAATGTAACACCCCGCGAGGTGCGTATCGTGGGCGACAGCATAGATGTTGAGATCAGGGTGATTGAAGGGCCACAGGCCATTATCGACAAGATCATCATCAAGGGAAATGAGAAGACCAACGAACGGGTGGTACGCAGGCAAATCCGCACGCTGCCGGGCAACAAGTTCAGCCGGTCGGATTTGATCCGTACACAGCGCGAATTGTCGGCTCTGGGATACTTTGATCCGGAGCAGATAGGCATTCAGCCGGTGCCGCATCCCGAAAATGGTACAGTAGATATTGAATACACGGTAGTAGAGAAGCCCAACGACCAGATCGAGTTGTCGGCCGGTTGGGGTGGACAGGTAGCCGGCTTGTTCGGCAGCGCCGGTATTGTGTTCAACAACTTCTCCTTGCGGAAGCTCTTCAGCTGGGAGGACCTGAAGCGCGGGCTCCCGTCGGGTGACGGACAGCAGCTGTCGTTCCGTCTGCAGACCCGGGGTCGCTTCCTGCAGTCCTACACCTTCGCCTTCACAGAGCCGTGGTTTGGCGGCAAGAAGCCCAACTCACTGAGTGCCAGCGTCAACTTTACGCTGTTCAACCCCAGTGGTTTGAAGTACAACGATCCGGCCGCCAGCTACATCCTTACCCGAGGGGTTACACTGGGCTATGGTAAGCGCCTGCGTTGGCCCGACGACTTCTTCTACCTGACCAGCTCACTCAACTTCGAGAATTACCGACTGCAGAACTATAGTGACTTCTTGCTGAGCGATGGCAACTCCAACAACTTCTTCCTGCGGGAAACACTGAGCCGTGTCAGCACAGTGGGCAACCCTTACTTCCCGCATGGTGGTTCCAACATCAGCTTTACCGCACAGCTAACGCCGCCCTATTCGCTGTTCCGCGATGAGAGCAAATACGGCGAAGAAACAGAGCGCTACCGTTGGGTGGAATACCACAAGTGGCGGATCAATGCTGAGTGGTACACCATGCTGGCGGGCAATGAGGAGCAAGGCAAGCGCAAGCTGGTGCTGCGTGCTGCCGCCAAACTGGGCTATGTAGGCGCCTACAATGAAGATATTACAGGCATTTCGCCTTTCGAGCGCTTCCGGATGGGTGGCGATGGCCTGGCAGGCGGTTTCATCCTGGAGGGTACAGACATCATTTCCCTGCGGGGTACGGAAAACTTCTTCTTCCCCGTGGGTGTGAACGCCGGAGGCAGCGGCACGCTGAACAACAGCTTGCAGAATGCCCCTATCTTCAACAAGTTCACCATAGAGCTCAGATATCCTCTGTCGCTGCAGCAGTCGAGCACCATCTACACCATGTTGTTCATGGAGGGCGGCAACTCCTATGCCAGCTGGGAATACTACAATCCATTTGAGCTGCAGAAGTCTGTAGGTCTGGGCATCCGATTATTTTTACCCATGTTTGGACTCCTTGGATTCGATTATGGCATGAGAGTTGATAATGCACAGGGTAGAACCTTGGGAGACATTGTCAATAGTGGTGCCTTCCAGTTCCGTTTGGGTTTTGAACCCGATTGATTCACCATATAAAAGACACCATCATGCGACACCTACTGATTGCTATGTTACTGCTTGGCTCTACAGTGTACACGCTGTCAGCCCAGCGCTTTGCTTATGTAGACACAGAATACATCCTGGAAAAGATACCTGAGTACAATCAGGCACAGATAGATCTGGACGCCTTGGCTGCACAGTGGAAGCAGCAGATTGAGGAAAAATACCAGGAGATAGACCGGATGTATCAAAAGTTTCAGGCCGAACAATACCTGATGGATGAGAGTACGCGCCGCCGCCGTGAGCAGGAAATCATCGACAAGGAAAAAGAGGTGAAGGAATACCAGAAGCAGAAATTCGGCTACGAAGGAGAACTGTTTCAAAAAAGACAAGAGCTGGTAAAACCGATACAAGACCGGGTGTACAATGCCATAAAAGATTTAGCGGAAAGCCGCAATTATGATTTTATCTTTGACAAGTCGAGCAGTGGCAGCAGCATGCTCTACGCCAACCCCCGAAACGACCGCAGTGAGGACATCTTAAAAGCACTTGGCTATTAATCTGTAAAAACAAAAATGATGAAAATGACTTTGAAATCGTTGGTGATAGCAGCATTGTTGTTGGTATCGGCATCTGCCTTCAGCCAAAAAATCGGTTATGTAGACTACGTGGCTATCATCAGTGCCATGCCGGAAAAAGGCGAGGCAGATCAAGCCCTGGAGAAATACGCCCGCGATCTGGAAAAGCAACGCCAGAACATGGAGGCAGAATACACACAAAAGTTGACCACCTTGCAGAACGAGGCGGACACACTCAGCGAGATGATCATCAACATCCGTGCTAAGGAATTGCAGGATCTGGAGCAGCGTATCAACGATTTCTCACAGGCTGCACAGCAGGATATCGTCAACAAGCGTGAGCAATTGTATGCGCCTATTCTGGAAAAGGTAGATGCCGCCATCAAAGCTGTTGCCGAAGAACAAGGCATGAAGTTCATCCTGGAGAGCTCCAGTCTGCTGTATGCTGCAGAGACAGAAGATGTGACAGCGCGCGTAAAAACAAGGCTGGGCATAGAATAATACTTCTATCAAGAACCATACAGAAAGCCCATCTGATGCAGATGGGCTTTCTGTATTTTTGATACGCTATGGATCACCTGCAACCTGCTCAGCCTATTGGCATTTTCGACTCCGGCATCGGGGGGCTTACGGTAGCGAAAGCCATTTTGCACCGGCTTCCGCAGGAACAACTCCTGTACTTTGGCGATACAGCGCACCTGCCATACGGTGATAAATCGCCGGATGCCATCCTGCATTACTCGGAGACGATCACGCGCTATCTGATGGACAAGGGTGCCAAGATGATTGTCATCGCCTGCAACACAGCATCTTCTGTAGCCTACGAACACCTGCAGTTCAAGTATGGCGATCAGGTGATGATCGTGAATGTGATCGACCCGGTAGTCAAAGCTACACTTGCGGATCCGACAGTACGAAACATAGGCATCATCGGCACTAAAGGAACCATACAGAGCAATGCCTATGAGCGCCGGATCACCACCATGCGCGACAAAGTACAGGTACATTCACTGGCCACACCCCTGCTGGTGCCCATGATTGAAGAAGGGTACTTCGACAATCAGATCAGCCACACCATCATAGAGGCCTACCTCAACTATCCGGACTTCAACAATATCGATGCCCTTATTTTGGGCTGTACGCATTATCCGCTGATTCGTCCGGCCATTGAAGCCCATCTCTGCGGAAGAGCTGTGGTGATGGACTCCACCACTGTGGTAGCGGAAGCTGTAGCCCGGCAGTTGGGCAGATTTGGCCTGCTGGCAGAAAAACAGGCCGGCCCCCATCATTTCATGGTGTCGGATTACACCAGATCTTTCGAGCAGACAGCCCGATTGTTCTTTGGTGACGACATCACGCTGGAGCACACTCCTATCTGGGAGTAATCACCTGATGTATCTATCCAGTATGCCTTCATGCCTTGTAAAGGCATCAGTAGGGATTTCCGGCAACTGAAACCCACTCCAATCCCTGTTCCATATATCTGACCCTATGTCCTGCTGAGACACAACGGGCATCCACCCCTTGTCGTGAAATCGTTGGGCCAGGTATTCCTGTTCCGTTTGCCCCGGCGTTGGCACCAGTAAGGCACTTTTCTGCCACCGCAGCAGATCCATCAGCGTGGTATACCCGGCTCTTGCCATAATGCGGTCAGCCGATTTGATCATAGAACCCATCTGACCGGGGGTAGCATAGGGTAATAGCCGTCTGTCCGTTGAAGCGCTGCCGTTCAGGTTGCCACCAACCACCTGCAACGACACTTCCGGCGATGCTGACTGCAACACGGCCGATTCGAACCGTGACCGTGCCGGCTCCGGTCCGCTGATGCAGACCAGCCATTGCGCTGAAAACTGTGAAGGCTCTTCGGACAACCCACTCAGCCAACCAAGGTAGTCGACTCGCTGCGCATCACCGGGCAAAGGCACTGACATGTCACCAGTGGCATCCAACTCAGGCACATCGGGAATCCAGATGCGCTCGAAAGGTGCCATCCACCTGCTTGCCTGACGGGATAAAATTCCCTGCACTGCACTGAAAGCAGGCGGCACCGGTGGCTGCAACTGATGTGTTACGAGGAAACTGGGGATGGATGGATCGTAACAGCCGTATCGGTTGTCTGAAATGATGAATTGGGGCGAAAACTCCTTTACCGTAGCCGCAATGACCTTGCGCTCCAGCCGGATGGCTTTCCATATGTTAGGGGCATACAACAACACGCCCGCCCACGCCGGCCATCTGTCGGGATAGCGCATGGCATATGATGGCAGCTCCACATATGGGGCATCCGGAAACAAGCGCTGCAACACCTTCCCCGGCGCGCCATCGGAGGCTATCACCACAACATGACCCTCCTGCTGCAGGTACCTGATAACAGGCACCATGCGCATCGCATGACCCATGCCCCAATTGAGGGCAGCCACCAAGATGGTTTTAGGCATTTCTGGAATTTGGGTCAAAAATTAGGATAACTTTGACAGGATTTCCTGTACAATCACGTTATATCACGGAAATTTAACAGTATGCAAACCAGAACAACACGTGTGATTGCCCTCTTATTGATCCTGCTTGCTACCTCGTGCAGCGTGTTCAAAGGCGGTGGTTGCGACTGCCCCAAGTTCAGCAACAACACCGCAAACAACGAAGCACTGGCTGTCAATCGATGATTTTTTGGCAGGATGACATTTCTCATCCCTTTGTAGCCAACTTTTACCGCATTTTCATTGCCTGTATTGAACCAAACCCCTACCTTGCACCTTAATTAGATTCATTCTAAATAACATCAGCTTGTTACTCAGCGAACTCAAGAAAGGGCAAAAAGCAACCATCAAGGCGTTGCTGGACAGCAAAGACAGTTCCCTGCTCATGGAGATGGGCTGTCTGCCTGGCGAAGAGATAGAAATGATTGCAGAAGCACCCTTGGGTGACCCGATTACTGTGCGGATAACCGGGTATCGCCTTAGCCTGCGGAAGAATGAGGCCAGAAAGGTAGAAGTAGACCCCTCCAACTGACTCCACCACTACAGGCACGCAGGGCATGGCAGAACGATTACGCAAGATTACTTTGGTGGGAAATCCCAACTGTGGGAAGTCTTCCATCTTCAATGCACTCACCGGACTGAATCAGAAGGTAGGCAACTATCCGGGTGTTACCGTAGATAAGCGTACCGGCCAGTGTGTGCTCCCGGATGGAGAGAAGATTGAGCTGACGGATCTTCCGGGCAGCTACAGTATATACCCCAAAAGCAAGGATGAAGAGATCGTATTCGACATCCTGATCGATCAGCTCAACCCAGATCATCCTGATGGTATTATTGCCGTACTGGACGCATCCAACCTGAAGAGAAACCTGCTCTTTTGCTCGCAGGTGGTGGACCTTGGCATACCAATGATTGTAGTGGTGAGCATGACAGACCTTGCCAACAAGGCAGGTCAGGTGCTGGATCTGCAGGTATTGGAACAAGAGCTCGGTGTTACCGTAGTTGCCGTGAATGCCCGGAAGATGTCCGGCATCAAAGAACTGAAAGAGGCCATGCAACGTGGTTTCCGGGTAGCCTCCAAAGCTTTTTGCAAGGTCCGCGGCAAACAAGATGTGTTCGTAGATGAGGCCACCCCCCTGTTCCCGGGTGCCACGCCTTACCGGTTGCTGCAGTACGCTTTGCATGCCGATGCCATTCGCTTTTTACCGGCCGACAAGTTGGCACAGCTGACGGCGATTGCCAACCGTCAAAAGATTTCCAAGGCTGCTGTACAGGCAGAAGAAACCCTTACCCGATACCGGCAGATCAACGGGCTGGTAGACCGCATCATGAAGCAGGAGCGTCCGTTGGCAGACAGCTTCACCGACAAGGCAGACAACCTGTTGACGCACCGGGTCTGGGGCTACGTGATGCTGGTCATCATATTATTTGTTGTTTTTCAGGCTATTTTCTCCCTGGCAGAATATCCCATGCTGCTGGTAGAAAACGGCTCTATGTGGCTGAGCCAGTGGCTGCTGAACACGTTACCTGCCGGTTGGGGCACCGACCTGCTGGTGAATGGCGTATTGGCCGGCATTAGCGGCGTAGTCGTTTTTATTCCACAAATTGCCATCCTGTTCGGCTTTCTCACCATCATGGAAGACACCGGCTATATGGCCAGAGTAAGCTTCCTCACAGACAGGCTCATGCGGTCGGTGGGGCTGAATGGCAAGTCCGTAATCCCCCTGATGAGCGGCATGGCCTGTGCCATTCCGGCAGTGATGGCCGCCCGGAACATCGGCAACTGGAAAGAGCGACTGATTACCATCCTGGTGACACCGCTGATGAGCTGCAGTGCCCGGCTGCCGGTATATACCTTGATCATTTCTTTGGTAATACCCGATCAGTATGTGTTGGGAGTTGTCAACCTGCAGGGGCTTACGCTATTGGGATTATACTTGTTGGGACTATTTACAGCCATGGCAGTAGCCTGGGTGCTGAGCAGACTCATCACCTCTTCTGATCGCTCCTTCTTCCTGCTGGAAATGCCCATCTACCGCTCTCCGCGCTGGAAGAACGTAGGCATCACCATGTATGAGAAGGCCAAGATCTTTACCCTGGAGGCTGGCAAGGTAATCTTGCTGATCTCCATCATATTGTGGTTCCTGTCCAGCTATGGCCCTGCAGATATCGGATGGGGCACTTCGGAAACTGATGCCACAGAGGTGGCACAGCTGGATGAAAGCTCACTGCAACTGCGGGAGTCGTTCGCCGGACATTTCGGAAGATTCATCGAACCGGCCATACAACCTTTGGGCTTCGACTGGAAGATGGGCATTGCCCTGATCACCTCCTTTGCCGCCCGCGAAGTGTTTGTCGGCACCATGGCTACCATTTACAGCGTAGAAGCCGACGAGGACGATTTTGACACTGTACGGCAACACATGCGGAACGACACCTACCGTGATGGCACACCCGTATATACATTTGCTACCGGCTTATCCCTGCTGATATTCTTTGCATTTGCCATGCAATGCATGAGTACCCTTGCCATTGTAAGACGCGAAACACAAACCTGGAAATGGGCCATGGTGCAGCTTGGATACATGACAGGGCTTGCCTATGCTGCCAGCCTGATCACCTACCAACTGCTGGCTTGACGAGTCATACAACTTACCCCTATGAAACAGCTATTCTTACTCCTCCTCCCTGTACTTGCTACTGCCTGTAGTGATGCACCGGCCACCAAAACCGCATCCGCTGTTGATGGTGCCAACGTATATCGACAGTATTGCACGGTATGCCATGGCGCCGATGGTCAGCTGGGGCTGAATGGTGCTTTCAACCTGGCCACCTCCACCTTGTCCAAGGCCATGACGACTGAAGTGATCACCTACGGCAGGAATGCGATGGCACCCTATGAGGAATTGCTCAGTAAGGAAGAAATCGCAGCGGTTACGGACTACATCCTTACCTTGCGGCAATAGTGAACAGCTACCGTACCATCGGCATCATGAGTGGCACCTCCATGGATGGTGCAGACATCGTATTGGTAGATTTTTCAGCAGACAATGACCAGTGGCAGACAACGGTGGTGACGGGTCGTACCATGCCCTACCCATCGCTTTGGCAACAACGGCTGCCTGTACTGGCCGAGCAACCGGCTACCGTGCTGGCACGCTGGGGCGTGGAATGGAGCCACCTGATAGCCGATGAGGTCCACAGACTGCTGGCGACAGTTCCGGGAGAAGCGCCCCTGTTGATAGGCTGCCATGGCCACACCGTAGCACACCGCCCACAGGAAGGCTGGACGCTGCAGCTAGGTGACGGCGCTACGCTGGCTGCCCGCACCGGCATACCGGTGGTCAACGATATCCGGCAGGGTGATATGGCTGCCGGTGGCCAGGGCGCACCTCTGGTTCCTCTTGGTGATCTGCTGCTGTTTCCACACATTCGCTATTGTCTGAACCTGGGCGGCATCGCCAACATATCCTGTAAGACCAACGGCCACATCGTTGGTGGTGACCTCACCGGATGCAACACGCTGCTGAACAAACTGGCGCAACAACAGGGACATGCCTACGACAAGGATGGCATGCTGGCCGCAGCGGG
>CAYYHM010000005.1:44454-68643 GCA_964471795.1 uncultured Chitinophagales bacterium
GCAGCCATCCGGCACTCGGTGCCTTGCGAGGTGGTGATTCCGGAACCTATATGGATAGACCAGAAAGAAGCGATAATATTTGCATTTTTGGGGCTCCGGCGATGGCTGGGTCAGACTACGGCGTTGGCCTCCGTCACTGGAGCCACCCACGACACCGTAACCGGCGCCCTTCATCTGCCACATGTATCTAAGATATGATTGTTGTAACAGGTGCAACCGGGTTTCTAGGTTCCTACATTGCCAGATGGCTGGTGATGCAAGGTGAACAGGTGCGTGCTACCTACCGCAGCAATGCCCGCTTCGACCTGGTGCAGGATGTGCAGGATAAGATTGAGTGGGTGGAGGCCGATATCCTGGACGCACCGGCCATACATGAGGCCATTCAGGGAGCCAGTGAAGTCTATCACGCCGCTGCCACGGTGTCGTTCAGCAGACATCAGGCACGCCGGATGCAGCAAGTGAACGTACTGGGCACGGCCAATGTGGTGAATGCCTCCTTAGAGGCAGGTGTGGAATATCTGCTGCATGTGAGCTCCGTAGCTGCCATCGGCCGCAAGAGCCGGCATGCCATCGTGCGGGAAACCGATGAGTGGGAAGACAGTCCATATAATTCGCAATATGCCATCAGCAAGTTCCGGGCTGAGCGGGAAGTGTGGCGAGGCATGGTAGAAGGTTTGCAGGTAGGCATCATCAATCCCAGCATCATCCTGGGTGGCGGCTGGTGGGATCAGGGATCTGCCAGGATCTTTTCGCGGGTTGCCGGCGGACAGCGCTTCTATCCGCCCGGCGCAACAGCCTTCACCGATGTACGTGATGTGGTACTGGCAGCACATCTGCTGACAAGAAACCGGATCTCCGGGCAACGATTCATTGTAGCCGCAGAAAACCGCAGCTATCAGTGGATGCTGCGCGAGATTGCCGGCAGACTGGACAAGCCGGCTCCGTCCATGGCAGCAAAACCATGGATGATTCAGTCCCTGCGGATAGCCGATCAACTGTTGTCGGCAGTAAGTGGTAAAGAACCCATGATTACCCGTGAGCTGGCCAGGAACATGCTGGGCGCCTACGAGTTCGACAATCAAAAGCTGCTGAATGCACTCGACTTCAGCTACCGGCCGCTGTCAGACACCATCCGGGAAACTGCTGCCTGCTACCAAAAAACCCATGGTCAGGGATATGGGTGGCTATCGTTTTAGGAATGGCATAGGCTTTTTTGGTACTTTTGCCTTTTACCATGTAGCGTTCATTCCATGTTGAATATCATTCTGTTTGGCCCTCCCGGTAGTGGAAAGGGCACACAATCAGTCAGACTGGCTGATGCTTTCCGTCTGGTACATATATCCACGGGAGATATTTTCCGTGCGGAGTTGAAAAATGAGACCCCACTGGGCCTTGAGGCCAGAAAATTCATCGATCAGGGCATGCTGGTTCCCGATGAGGTAGTGATCGGCATGTTGGGTTCACACCTCGATCAACACCTTGCCTCTTCTCCTGCCGGTTTTATCTTCGACGGGTTTCCACGCACCATTGCACAGGCCGATGCGCTGGACAAGCTGATGCAGCTCAAGTCCATGTCCATCACCACGGTTTTGTCGCTGGAGGTGAGGGAGCAGGAGCTGATAGCCCGCATCCTGAACCGGGGTAAGACATCAGGACGAACCGACGACACCAATGAGGATACTATCCGCAAGCGGTTGGAGGTGTATCACAATGAGACAGCTCCGGTAGCCGGCTTCTACGATCAGCAGGGGAAACTGCAGGTCGTGCAAGGCGAGGGAGATATTGATGACATCTTCTCCAAGCTGGCCGACGCGATTCGTCAGGCGGCTTCGTAAGGCAGACCGAGCCGCTTTCCGCCATGGAATCATCCAACTTTGTAGACTACGTAAAGATTTGCTGCCGTTCCGGAAAGGGAGGTGCAGGATCCGTACACTTTCGGCGGGAAAAATATGTACCCAAAGGTGGCCCTGATGGCGGCGATGGCGGCCGTGGCGGCCACATCATACTGCGCGGCAATGCGCAAATGTGGACACTGCTGCACCTAAAGTACCGAAAGCATGTGATTGCCGACGACGGTGTGCCGGGCAGTGGCGCCATGAAGACCGGTGCCGATGGGAAGGATGTAATTCTGGAAGTACCATTGGGGACGGTAGCCAAACATGCAGAAACCGGAGAGGTGCTGCTGGAGATAACGGAAGACGGAGAGGAGCAGGTGCTGCTGTCTGGTGGCCGGGGCGGGCAAGGAAACGTGCACTACAAGAGTGCCACCAATCAGGCACCGCGCTATGCGCAACCCGGTGAGCCTGGTCAGGAAGAGTGGATGATACTGGAACTGAAGATCCTGGCTGACGTAGGCTTAGTGGGCTTCCCGAATGCCGGCAAGTCCACCCTGTTGTCGGCCGTGTCGGCGGCCAAACCCAAGATTGCCGACTATGCCTTCACCACACTGACGCCCAACCTGGGCATCGTCGCTTACCGCGACCACAAGTCGTTCATCATGGCCGACATTCCCGGCATTATCGAGGGCGCCAGCGAGGGAAAGGGCCTGGGACTACGGTTTCTGCGGCACATAGAACGCAACAGTGCGCTGTTGTTCGTTATTCCTGCCGACGCTGGCAACATAGCGGCTGAGTACCGCATTCTGGTAGGTGAACTGCAGAAATACAATCCGGAGCTACTCAGCAAACCACGTGTGCTGGGTATCTCCAAAGCCGACCTCACGGATGCTGAACTGCGGAAGCTCATCACCACCGACCTGAAAGGGCTGGATATGGAGCCCGTGTTCTTTTCTGCCGTTACCGGCTTTGGCCTCACCGAACTGAAAGACCGGTTGTGGGATCAACTACAGTGGAGCAACGACTAACAGTATGACCACACGCAATCCTGCCATTATCAACTGGGGTATTCTGTTGGTGCTATCCCTGATATGGGGCAGCTCCTTCTTCCTGATCAAAAGGGGACTCACCGGACTCACACCGGTAGAACTGGCGGCATTCCGCATTGTGATATCCATGGTAACCCTGTTGCCGGTATTGCTGTGGCAATGGAAGCACATACCACGGAACAAGGTAAAATACATTCTGGGCGTAGGCTTGTTCGGCTCCGGCATACCGGCATTCCTGTTCGCATTCGCACAGACACGCATTGACAGCGCCCTGTCGGGCATCATGAACGCCACTACCCCACTATTCGCTTTTGTGCTGGGCGTATTGTTTTTTCAGGTCGTGTTTAGTAGCCTCAAGCTTACCGGGGTGCTGCTGGGGCTGGCAGGCTCCGCCATACTCATCATCTTCGGCACAAAGAATCCATCACTCGACACGTATCAGTATGCTGTGCTGATCCTGATGGCCACCTTGGGCTACGGCACCAGCGTAAACATCATCGGCCGTTACCTGAAAGAGGTAAATGCCCTCATCATCACCAGCCTTTCTTTCTTCATCATCGGACTTCCCACTTTACTGTTCCTGCTGGTGTCCGGCACCCTGCAGAAAGTCAGCAGCGACCCTGTAGCGCAATCCGCCCTGGGATATATCGTCATCCTGGCGATCTTGGGCACCGTAATTGCCAACGTGCTGTTCTTTTACCTCACGCAGCGCACATCAGCCATCTTTGCCTCTACAGTCACCTACCTGATGCCTGTTGTAGCGGTGGGTTGGGGCGTAGTTGATGGCGAAACGGTTACGTCCTATCACTTCATCGGCCTACTGCTGATATTGGCCGGCGTGTACTTATCCAGCAACCGTGCAGGGCAGCTTATACAGCGGCTATCACGGAAATCTCCACATGCACATCCTTAGGTAGTCTGGATACCTCTACCGTTTCCCGCGCAGGAGGATTTTCGGGGAAGAAACGCCCATAGATAGCATTCACGCGGACAAAATCATTCATGTCGCTCAGAAAAATAGAGCACTTTACCACGTTATGGTAGTCCATGCCGGCCTCTTGGAGTACTGCGCCAATATTACGCATCACCAATTCGGTCTCTGCCTCCAGGTCATCGGTCTGCAACTGCCCCGTTTCCGGGTCGATGGCGATCTGACCGGAGATGAAAAGCAGATTGCCTGCCATTACGGCCTGGCTGTAAGGGCCAATCGGGCTGGGTGCGGCCGTGGTATGAATGATTCTCTTGCTCATATGCTGCTGCGGATTTGGTTAACTTCGTGATGGAAAGCTAGCAAAATTCTGTTGTTTCATGAAGTACCTTGCCATAGGCGACCCACAACGGCTGGAAGAACTATCTTCAATATTGCCTGATACCCTGACACTCACAACCGGGCAGGAAATACCGGGCAACGTGGCTGCCTATGATGTAGTGTTCGACCTGTGCTTCGATGAGGTGCCGCACCGCTTGCTGGCCTATCAGCAGGCTCCCGATACGATCTTGATTGCCGGTGCTGCAGGGCAGTCGCTGGCCCAAGCCCTCCACGATACGCCGATGGGGCAGCCTCCCCACCTGATCGGTATGAATACGCTGCCAACCTTTATCCGCAGAGGGCTGCTGGAATGGAGCGCCCTTAGCGATGCGTCGAAGGCAAAGGGAGAAGAGATAGCTGCTCACCTGCAGATGCCTGTAGAATGGATTGAAGACAGGGTAGGCATGGTAACACCACGCATCATATTGATGCTGATCAATGAAGCTTGCTACACCTTGCAGGAAGGCACTGCCGGCATGGAAGACATCGACCAGGGCATGAAACTAGGCACCAACTATCCGTATGGCCCATTCGAGTGGGCAGACCGGATAGGTATAGCACATGTACACCGAATCCTGGAGGCCCTGCATCAGGACACCGGTGATGTACGCTACCAGATATCCCCGCTGCTCAGGCGGCAGTACCTGTTGAATCGCCCCTTCTATGGCTGATCACCTGCTCATCTATACCCCGCAGGAAACGGAGCGCATACGCTACAGCTTCCAACTGGTGCTGGGGCAGTTGTTGCAGGTACCCTACCGCATTACTACACAGCAAGAGGAATGTGCCGCCCATACCGGCCCGGTGCTTTGTTACACATCGCGCCCGATGGAAGGTTTTGTGTGGCTGGGATCTCATGGTCTGTTGCAGGAGAAGGGACTCAGGGAACAGGAGATCGTGGTGTTCGACTTTCAGGACACCAAAGCCTTTTTCGCCCAATCGGACCAGTCGCTGCTGCCCTTCGATGTGTTTGCCGCCTCCTTCTTCATGGTGTCGCGGTATGAAGAATACCTGCCGTTTATCAAGGACCTGCACAACCGGTTCACTGCACCACAGAGCATAGCCTGGCAGCATGGGTTCCTCCACCAGCCTGTAGTGAACAAGTGGGCAGAGGCACTACGGCAGGCGCTGCTGGAGCTGTGGCCTGCCTTGCCCAACAAACAATCCAGCTACACGGTGGTGCCCACCTACGACATAGACATCGCCTGGTCTTATCGGCACAAGGGCTTGGTGCGCAGCCTTGCGGGACTTGCCAAAAGTGTGAGTAGCCTGCAGATGAATGACCTGTACTATCGGCTCGGCACACACCTACGCCTGATGCAGGATCCCTATTACACCTTCGACTACCTGCGTAAGTTGCAAAATCAATATCAGTACCATCCGGTGTATTTCTTCCTGGTGGGGGAGTTCGGCGAGTTCGACAAGAACATAGACATCCACGAGCCGGCTTATCAGTTGCTCATGAAAGACGTAGCCGACTATGCCACGGCAGGCATCCATCCCTCCTATGCCTCCAATCAGCAGCCTGCAAGGGTATCGCTGGAGAAGCAACAGCTGGAGGAGGTGTTGAAACGACCGGTAACCCACAGCCGGCAGCACTACCTGATGCTCAGCCTTCCCGACACCTATCAGCGACTGATTGAGCTCGACATCCAGCACGACTACACGCTGGGATATACCAGTGACGCCGGTTTCCGGGCAGGCATCTGTTCCCCGTATCCATTCTACAACCTGCATCTGGAATCGGCTACAGCCCTCACCTTGCACCCCTTTGCATTGATGGATTCGGTGTATCGGTATTACCTGAAACTACATCCACGCGATGTGCTGGAAGCGGCAAAACCCATCATTGATGAGGTGCGGAACGTGCAGGGCACATTGTATACACTCTGGCACAACAATTCATTCAGTGAGGCTATGGAATGGAAGGGCTGGCGCAAACCCTACGAGCAAATCCTCCGCTACGCCATGCAATAGTTACCTTTGTATAAAATGTCTGCTATGGTTACCAATCTCAGCGAAGGCCATTCTCTGGTACATGAATATGTGGCCGAATTGCGTGATGTGTCCATCCAAACCGATCGGATGCGGTTTCGCCGAAACCTGGAGCGCATCGCTGAAATAGCGGGTTATGAAATCAGCAAGGTGCTTCCTTACAAGGAAAAACGGGTGCAGACTCCCCTGGCTATTACCACCGTACAAGTGCTGGAAGAGCAGCCATTGATCGCCAACATCCTGCGTGCCGGCGTTCCTATGCATCAGGGCCTGCTGAACTATTTCGACAAGGCAGATAATGCCTTCGTGTCGGCCTACCGGAAGCATGATGAAGACGGCAACTTCGTGATTGAACTGGAGTATATTTCCTGCCCCGCCATCCGCGACCGGATTCTGATTCTGGCCGATCCCATGCTGGCCACCGGCGCTTCCATGGCATTGACCCTGAAGGCGCTGTTCCGGATGGGATTGCCCAAACAGATACATATCGTGTCGGCCATAGCCACACCTGTGGGGATTGACAAGGTGCTGGAAGAGATACCTAATGCTCATATCTGGACAGGCGCTATCGACCCTGAGCTCAACGACAAGTCGTACATAGTTCCCGGCCTGGGAGATGCCGGCGACCTGGCATTTGGCACCAAAATGCAATCTTAACCCAAAATTATCGGGAGATAACCGTAATTTTTCGCCAGTTTTACGTGTTTTCGCACAGGCAGGTTGGAATATTTTTTTGAAACATTTAGCTTTGAGCTAGTTACCTCCTTCCCTGTGTAGCACATCACGATTACCTTGCTATGAAAAGACTCTTACTTGCGATATCATCCGTAGTGTGTCTGTTGTCTGCGTTTGGACAGGATATACATTTTTCTCAGTTCAACGCGTCACCACTTACACTCAATCCTGCCTTGACAGGAAAGTTGGAGTGTACCTACCGCGCTGCTGTGAATTACCGCAACCAGTGGAACGCCATTCCGGCACCTTTTGTCACCTATTCTGCTGCTTTTGATGCTGCATTACTCAAGAACAAACTGAATGGCAGCGCACTGGGTATCGGGGTGTTGGGCTTCAACGACCGGTCTGGTGATGGCAACCTTACCAATACCACGTTGGGTCTGTCATTGGCCTACCACCAGCGCATCGGCGAGGGCAGCCAGCTCTCTGCCGGATTCCAGGGTGCCTTTGTCAATAAGAATGTAGATATCGCCAATCTGATATTCCCGAATCAAATAGGCCCCGGAGGTCCGGTGATCGGTGCTCCTAACGGGGAAAGCTTCCAGGGTGGTTTCAATTATGTGGATCTGAATGCCGGTATGCACTGGAGTACGGTGGGGGATGGTTTCAGCTTTACTTTGGGCGGTGCCGTATACCACATCCTTGAACCTAATGAGTCATTCCTTGGTGCTACAGACAACAATCTTCCCAGAAGGATTGTAGGACATGGAAGCCTTTCTTTTGAATTGGGAGACCAATTCAGCCTTTCCCCTTCCGGCTTGTACATGGTACAGGCAGGTTCCAGCCAGATCAATGCCGGTACATCATTGGGCTACCACATGGATGAGGCCTCTTTGTACTTCGGGGCATGGCATCGTTATGCCGGCACCAATCCGGATGCCATCATTGCATTGGTAGGTCTGGAATTCAGCAGTTTGCTTTTCGGTTTTAGCTATGATATCACCATTTCTGAGGCATCCAATGCCAACAATGGTCGCGGGGGTTTTGAGTTGTCGCTTTCCTACAACGGTTGTGTAGAGGCGAAACGGAAAATCACCAGCTGTCCGAAATTCTGATATCATTCTGCCGGAGGACATCGACATCACCGCCAAAATTCCTCCACATGGAAACCATACAGAAGGTTCAGCTCTGCGTACATGGCAAGGTGCAAGGCGTATACTTTAGAGCCAGCACCCAACAGAAAGCCCGCCAGCTCGGCATCACCGGTTTTGTAAAGAATGTGGAAGACGGTTCTGTCTACATTGAGGCAGAAGGTCAGGACGACAAACTCGAGCAGTTCATCCATTGGTGCCGTTTTGGTCCTTCCAGCGCCCGGGTAGATGGGGTAGACATCCAATGGGCCGATGCGACAGGACTGCAGACATTCCTGATTCATTATTGATTGGTGCCCCGGCTGTTCCTGGCATTTCCCGTTGATGAAGATACACGAAAGGCACTGCAGGCGTGGCAGGGCTTGTTGCCCACAGCACTTGCCGGCGTGCGATGGCTACACGCAGCAGACTGGCACATTACCGCACTCTTCATCGGCAACGTTGACGACAGCACTTCCTCCCGAATCAAACTGGAGCTATCCTCATTCACCCATCAGCCGCCTCCTACCCTTGGCTTCGACAAAACAACCACTATTCTTCGCCACAAGAAACCGGTGATGTGGTGGGCCAGGTATCAGGCTACACCTGATTGGCAGGCTTTCTATCAGGCGTTGTACCATTGCGTGTCGGCCATCACCCCGTTGGAGCCATACCGCAGCAATGCCATACCGCATATCACACTGGCTCGACTGAAGTCCGGCAACCAGCCATTCCCCGACCTTCCCGAAGCGGAAAACATGCCCCTCTTCCCCCTCAGGAATCTGCAGATGTTCGAGTCGCAACAGCAACCATCAGGAACCCGTTACCGACCTTTGTATACTGTAACCACTTATCCATACTGATCATGTGCGGACGATATACTTTGGCCCTTCCTGCAGTGCAGGTGCAAAATCGGTTTCACGTTACCATAGACGAAAGCCACTACAGGATGCACTATAATGGTGCCCCGGGGCAGCAGTTGCCGGTAATTACCGATGCGCAGCCCAATGAGCTGAGTTGGCTGCGCTGGGGGCTCATTCCCTTTTGGGCCAAGGATGTCCGCATTGGATATCAGATGATCAATGCCCGCAGTGAAACGCTGATGGAAAAACCTTCCTTCAAGGTGCCGCTGCAGCGGCAGCGATGCCTGGTGATTGCAGACAGCTTTTATGAGTGGCGGACGGTAGACAAAAAAACGAAGCTGCCCTATCGCATCATGCTGCGCGATAAAGGGCTGTTCGCTATGGCAGGCCTGTGGAGCACCTGGAAGGATGCAGAAGGAAGACCCATCCACTCCTTTACCATCATCACCGTGCCGGCCAATACACTGATCGCTGAACTCCACGACCGGATGCCGGCCATTTTGGATCCGGAAGCTGAGCAGGAATGGCTGTCGCCATCCGCAACCCCCGACCACTTGTTGCCCTTGCTGCAGACTCGCCCGGCAGACAGTATGTCCATGTATCAGGTATCTACCGCCGTGAACAAGGCAGTGAATGACGACCCCTCACTGCTACAGCCTGCAGACACAGGGCATACGCTGTTCGAATAAGACTCCTTCAAGAAAAAACCATCTCTGGCAGTGTCTGTGGCAGAAGACACGCCCTGTGCTACTCTCTGAAATGCACCTCTACCCGCCGGTTGGCCTGGCGACCCTCGGGTGTGTCGTTGTCTGCCAGCGGCTTGGTTTCACCATGGCCGATGGCACTCATTCTGCGGTGATCAATGCCTTTCTGCATCAGATAGCGCAATACGGCCAAAGCCCGCTGCCGGCTGAGCGACAGGTTGTACGCATCATCCCCTTCATTATCTGTGTGGCCTTCAATGGACACCCGCAGAAACTTCTTCCGCTGCAGGTAATAAAACAGCCGGTCCAGCTCCTCGAATGACTCAGGGCGCAACGTGGCGGCGTCTGTGTCGAAGTATATGTTGTCCAGTATCACCACCATGGGGGGCTCATATTTCAGGAACACGTCCACCTCCTGAGCACCCGGCATGACGGGCACCTCGACAACGTGATAGCGCTCTTCATCATGCACCCCATGAATGGTAACCCGGTATTTATCGCCCTCGGGCAGCAGGAGTATAGCCAGCCCTTTCTCGTTGGTTACTATTGTGTCCAGCACATCCAGCGAGTCGCCTGTCAGCACAATCTCTTCGAATGGCAAGGGGTTATCTTCGAAATCCGTAAACAGAATCACAACCAATGCATGGTCATCATCTGCTTGTGGTAAAGGTGGCTGTGCGGCCAATTGTCCATGCACCATCATTGCCCATACCAATAGCGCTATTATCTTTGTCCCTGCGTACACAAACCGATTTTTATCCAATTTACGGCAAACCAGTTGAACAGTTTCCTATGCGTATCATTCTATTAGGCGGTGGCAGAATGGCTCAGGCCATCATTCACGATTTGTATCAGGATTTTGACCTCACGGTTGCCGATCGTGACGAAGACCGGCTGCATCAGCTGGGTGCGCAGTTCAAGGTAGCCACACAAGTGGCCGATCTTGCAGACCCGGCAAGGATCAAACAAGCAATCAAGGACTACGATCTGGTAGTTGGATCGGTCCCCGGTGCTCTGGGCTTTCAGATGGCACAGGCGGTGATAGAGGCCGGCAAGAACATGGTAGATATATCCTTTTGCCCCGAAGACATCCTGCACCTGGATGCACTGGCTAAGAAAAAAGGCGTGTCCATCATTGCCGACATGGGTGTAGCTCCGGGCATGAGCAACCTGATATTGGGGCATCATTATTTTACCACGATGCAGGTGGAAAGCTTTGCCTGCTATGTGGGTGGCTTGCCGGTAGAACGGTCGTGGCCTTTTGGGTACAAGGCTCCGTTTTCACCTATCGACGTGATAGAGGAATACACGCGTCCTGCCCGCATCAAGCGTAATGGCAAGGTGTTTACCCTGCCGGCACTAACGGAGCGTGAGCGGTTGCATTTCAAAGGCATTGGCGACCTGGAAGCATTCAACACAGACGGTCTGCGCACGCTGCTGTTCACCATGGACATCCCTGAGATGATCGAAAAGACACTGCGCTACCCCGGCCACGCCAACCTGATGGAGGCACTGCGGCACATCGGCTACTTCAATACAGAACCGGTTACCGTGGATGGACAAGCCGTTCGGCCAATCGACCTGACGTCAGCTTTGCTGCTGCCCCAATGGCAACCGGCACCTGACGAAATGGAGTTCACCGTGATGCGCGTAGCCGTGCGAGGACTGGAAAAAGGTCGTAATGTAATCCACACCTACGATATGGTGGACTATGGCGATGAAACGACAGGCCTCAGTTCTATGGCTCGCTCTACCGGGTTTACCTGTACTGCAGGTGTGCGGTTGATGGCTGAAGGGAAAATCATCGATAAAGGTATCTTACCGCCAGAACTCCTCGCCAAGGATCCGGAAGTGCTTCCCTTTGTGCTGCAGCACCTGGCAGATAGGGGCGTACAGTGGGTAAAGCATTGATATGCGTACCAGGGCGTAACGCTGCAGTACCGCAGTGATCACTGATTACTCAAATGCAATCAGTACGGCATTCTTTTCTACAGCCGCTCCTTTTTGCACAAGGATCTCCTTGACCACACCTTCCCCGGGTGACTTCAGTACATTTTCCATCTTCATGGCCTCCAGAATTAGAAGCTGATCTCCTTTCTCTACCCGCTGACCCGGTATTACCATGATCTCCAATACAAGACCCGGCATTGGCGACTTCAGCTCATTCAGCCTGGCTGACGCTCCTTTGTGCATCCCCATCTTCTCCAGCAACTGGTCAAACTCATCCTTCACGTGCAAGGCGTAAATGTTGTTACCCACCTTGATGGACATGGTCTTGGCTAATCTGTCTACCTCCAGCAGGGTGGCGTGATAGGTTGATCCATTGTAGTGCACCTCCAACATACCGTTATCCATCGGTGACACCTGAAAGTCTGCCGGTTGATCGTCAATCGTCACCTGACTCTTCAGGCCATCTACCCGAAAATCATACTTCTCATTTACCTTTACCTGAAACATTTGCCTGAATTTAACGGTTACCGATCTCTGATTCTTACTCTCGTCCACGCAAAGTTGTAGTATGGCCAACACTTCAGATAGGATTTTTGTCATTTTTTTCTTGATTGCCCTGTGGGGATGTGCGTCTCAACGACCTGTAGCTACCCAATTGCCCCCTATCACTGTAGCCGCTGGTGCTGCGGAAGATGAGAATGGACTGGACAAGCACCTGGCTCAAAAGACCCTCCTTTTCAGGAGCGATTATGTGGCTACGCCTGACAAACCCTTCGACCTGATACACACTCGTCTGGAGGGATCATTCGACTGGAGCAACAGTCAGTTTCCGGCCACTGCCACCCTTACGCTTACACCACATGTCTATGATCAGAATGCCATCGTACTAGATGCTAAAGGCATGGTGATACAACGTGTGGACTACAACCGGCAGCCCATCACCAACTACACCTATGACCTGCGCTATCTCACCATTCCACTGCCGACAACGGTGCGCCGTACCGACACCTTCCAGCTTACCATAGCGTATGTGGCACGACCGGAGGTGTGGGCACAGCTGGATTCCCTGAACCCAAGTCCGGACAAGGGGATCTATTTCATCGATCCGCTGGACACCCTGCCCAACAGGCCCCGGCAGGTGTGGACGCAAGGCCAGGCAGAAGGGGCATCTACCTGGTTCCCTACCCTCGATCACCCCAATCAGCGTATGACACAGGACATACTGATTACGGTGGCCGACTCACTGACTACCTTTTCGAATGGCTTGCTGGTGAGCAGTACCCAGCAGGAAAACGGCATGCGTACCGACCACTGGCAGCTCGACAAGCCACATTCACCCTATCTGGCGGCGCTGGCTGCCGGCACTTTCGATGTAGTGGCCGACACGGCGGGACAAATTCTGCTGGCCTATTACATGGAGCCGCCCTTCAGCACGCACGCCAAGGCCATCTTCGGCACTACCGTTCCTATGATGGACATCTTTCAGCAGAAGCTGGGCGTGGCCTACCCGTGGTATCGGTATGCACAGATTGCTGTCCGTGACTTTACCGCCGGTGGCATGGAAAATACCGGCGCCACCATCATGTACGATGCCATGAATGTAGACAGCCGCAGCCTGCTGGATCGTGACTTCGAGGGACTGATAGCACATGAGTTGTTTCATCAGTGGTTTGGCGACCTGGTAACCTGTGAAAGCTGGCAGCAGCTTACATTGAATGAAGGGCTGGCCTCCTACGGTGAGTACCTGTGGTGGGAGCACAAATATGGCCCTGACGGGGTGATGCATGAGGTACAGAGCGACCGGGAGCGCTATCTCAACGAAGCTGAAAAGGAGGCAGCACCGGTGGTGCGCTATTTCGAGAGCAACTCCGGCAACATGTTCAACCGGCACACCTATCAGAAAGGCGCCATGATCATGCGGGCATTGCAGCACCTGTTGGGTGATGCCGTGTTCTTTGAAGCCCTGCAACTGTACCTTACCACACATGCCTATCAGTCTGTTGAGCTGCATGATATGCGGCAGGCCTTTGAGGAGGTGAGTGGCAAAGACCTGCTGTGGTTCTTTGACCAGTGGTTCCTGACACCCGGTCACCCGGAGCTTACCATTACCATCACACCACAGGGAGAGCAAACCAAGGTATCCATTCATCAGGAACACAGCCATCAACTGCCCACACCTTATCGCTTGCTACTACCGATAACAGCCGGCGACAAGCAATTCGGGTTGTGGCTCACCACTGCCGACACCACCCTGCTGGTGGATGCTCCCAGCTCATTGGTGCATGTAGACGCTGCTCAGACCTCCCCGGCTGTCTATACCTATCTGCGCGATGCCGACGACTGGGACGTGTTGCTACAGACAGGCACCTATTTTGAGCGGCAGCAAGCAATAACCTACTTCAGCGACTCGGCTCACTTCGACAGCAGACAGCTGCTGTTAGCACTCCAAGATCCGTTTTGGTCCTTGCGACAACAGGCGATAGATGCAGTGAGTGGCGATGCCCTCGATGACGAATGGAAAGCTGCGCTGTTGCAGCTTGCACAAAACGACCCGGAAGCCAGAGTACGCTCATCCGCCTACTACCGCCTGCTGAACTGGAGCGACACGGCGTTGGCTGCCCAGTATGAAAGAGCCCTAACAGACAGCGCCTACAGTGTGGTTGGGCAAGGGCTTATCGGCTTGATGCAGTACAACCGGCAACTGGCTGTTGACAGGGCTGCCGCCTTTGAACGAGCTCCGAGCGAGTCGCTCATGCTGGCCATCGCCTATGTGTATGCCTATGGCCCATCGCAGTACAAGTGGCACTTCTTCCGTGATCGTGGCGATCAGGTGTCACGATGGTCAAAACCCGAGTGGTACGACCTCACCGGCACGTATCTGGCCAACCATGGCAGCACCACGGAGCTGATGCTGGGCATCGATTACCTGGAAAAGGAGACCTTGCAGACACGCAGGGGACAAATCGCCTGGTTTGCCTATCAGGCACTCCGTCAGGTGCGCGAAAGTTGGCAGACGGAACTATCCGACCTGCGTACCAACAAGATTGAAGACGACAGGCGTCAAGAACTGGAACAGTTGGACAGCTACGCAGTAGCTGCTTTGGAGCGAATCGCCACACAGAGCAGGCATACCGCCATCCGTGAGGCCGGTGGCTACTAGAAGGCCTGCATCTCCACCAACTCGCGGTACAGGCCGTTCCGCGACATGAGCCCGATGTGGTTGCCTCTCTCGACGATGCGTCCATGTTGCATCACCAGAATCTCGTCGGCATACTGAATGGTAGACAGTCGGTGTGCAATCACGATAGATGTGCGGTTACGCATCAGCTTGAAGAGCGCATCCTGCACCAGTTTCTCCGAGTGAGAATCAAGCGAGGAGGTAGCTTCATCCAATATCAGGATAGGGGGATTCTTGAGCACTGCCCTGGCGATGGTAATGCGCTGTCGTTCGCCGCCACTCAACCGGCCACCCCGGTCGCCCACAATGGTGTCGTAGCCCTTCTCCATCTTGCTGATGAACTCATGAGCGTTGGCCACCTTTGCGGCTTCTACCACTTCTTCCATGGTAGCGTTGGTCTTGCCAAAAGCAATGTTGTTGAACACGGTGTCATTGAACAAGATCGCTTCTTGCGACACCATACCCATCAGGTTGCGGAGGTCGCGGAGGCGAAAGTCGCGGAGGTCGACACCATCGATTAGAATCTGACCGCTCGCCACGTCATAGAAGCGTGGCAACAGGTCCACCATGGTGCTCTTACCGGAGCCTGACGGCCCTACCAGTGCCACCATCCTGCCCTTGGGGATGGTAACCGTTACATGTGAAAGCACCTCTTCCTTGTCATAGGCAAACACCACATCCTTGTACTCAATCGCCTTGTCAAAGCCCTCCACAGGTATAGCATCTGGCTTTTCTGCTATTCGGATATCGGCATCCAGCAACTCTTCCACACGCTGAGAGGAGGCCATCCCCTTTTGTATTTGGTAGTATGCCCGGGAGAACGTCTTGCTGGGGTTGATCAACTGCGAAAACAATACCAGGTAGCCGATGAACACCCCGGGGTCCAGGCTGCCCTTCAGCACTGCTGAACTGCCGAGATAGAGTACGACCACGATGACGATGGTGCTTAAGAACTCAGAAAGTGGCGAGGAAAGATCCCTTTTTCTGAATATCCCGACATTGATGCGGTAGTACAGTTCATTTTCGCGGCGAAAGCGATTGTACATCTTTTCCTCGGCACCAAAGGCCTTAACGATGCGCAGACCCGAGAGCGATTCTTCCAATGTAGACAAGAGGCTACTCAGCCAGATCTGCCCCTTGGAGGCAGCATTCTTCAACTGCCTGCCGATACGACCGATAACGAGGCCCGTGACGGGCAACAGCAGGAGGATGAGCAACGTCAGCCATGGATCGATGACGAACAGGGTAATGAGGTACATCAATAAGGTGATGGGTTCCTTGAAAACCACATCGAGGGTGTTGAGCAGGGAGTATTCGATCTCCTGTACATCGGACGATGCCCGGGTAATGATGTCCCCTTTCCGTTCTTCGCTGAAGTAGGATAGCGGCAAAGACAGGATCTTCTGGAATAATTGATTGCGTATGTTGCGGGTAACGCCATGCCGTGCCGGTGCCAACACATGCATGGCCATGTATCGAAACAGGTTCTTCAGGAGGGAGGTGATCAGTACCAGCAGGCAGATGAAGATCAATGCCGCCACAGCCCCCTCATCAACAATCAACATGCTTACCTGATAATTGAACCAGGTAACCAGGCTTTTTACGTTGAGGGTGATGTCCGGTTTTTCCTGCACCAGATCCGTAGTGCCGAACAAAATCTCCAGAAAGGGTACTACCATCAGGAAAGAAAACAACGAAAACAGTGCTGTCAGGATGTTGAACAACACACTCAGCACCATGTGGGTGGTAAAAGGCCGTAGGTAGGCTATGATGCGTAAGTAGCTCTTCATGGCAATTAGCAGCAACAAATATAGTCAATGCCAAAACAGAGACCCTGCTACTACGTTGTTGTAGACGATGAAACCGGGTAAGATGTTGCCCGTATCCTTTGTTACCTTTGTTAGCTATCCAAAAATCATCCCTATGGAATCCAGACGCCAGCAGCAGATAGGCAAAGAAATACAGAAAGTAGTGAGTGCCCTGTTCCAGAAATCGGGGCCGTCCTATTATGGAAAGGCCTTCGTTACCATCACCCATGTAAAGGTGACACCCGATTTGCTGGTAGCACGGATATACCTGAGCGTATTTAATGTAACCGACAAGCAACAGGTTGTAGACGAGATTTCAGCGCACACGCATGAGATCCGTTACCAGATGGGCAACGAGATGCGTCATCAGCTCCGACGCATTCCGGACATACAGTTCTTTCTCGACGAAACCCTCGACTACGTCTACAAGATGGAAGACCTCTTCAAGGATATACAGAAACCGTCGGATGACGAGCCGGAGGCATAACCACCGTAGATATGATGCTGCCACTGCGCTTTGCCCGGGTCTATCTCTTCAGCCGTAAGTCCACCAACGCTATCAACTGGATTACGGGCATTGCCATGACAGGCATTGCAGTGTGTTCAGCCGCTTTCATCCTTATCCTGTCGGTGTTCAATGGATTTGAAGGGCTGGTGCTGCAGTTGTATGATTCTTTCTACCCGGATATCCGGATAGAAGCCGCTGCCGGCAAGACCTTTGTGGCTGATGACGATATGCTGGAACAGATCACCGCCTTACCGGGTGTTCGTGCTGCCAGCAGGGTGTTGGAAGAGAACGCCCTGTTGATGTATGACGGGCGCCAGCAGCCGGCCAGGCTGAAGGGGGTAGATGCAGCCTTCATCAAAGTGGCAGGACTGGACACCAGCATGGCCTATGGAGACAGCTTTGTGCTTCAGACACCGCAAAAAGACTACGCCATTATCGGCTCCGGCATAGATCAGGCTCTGGAAGCCAGCCTGAAGGATCCACTCAACAAGATGAGTGTGTTCATGCCCAAACGATCGAAGGGGAGGGCATTACTGCCCGGCGGCGACTTTATTCGGGAAGACATTGAGGTGTGGGGTGTCTTCGTGATTCAGGATGAGTTCGACAACCAATACGTCTTCGTGCCCATCGATTTTGTACGCAGTCTGCTGGAATATGAGGAGGAGGTATCGGCCATTGAGATAGGCCTCAGCGACCCACGCCTTTCCGGTGACATCATGGACCGGCTGGAGAACATAGCGGGTGATGGCTTCCTTATCCGAAACCGCTATCAGCAAAATGCGCTGCTCTACAAGGTGATGAACGCCGAAAGGCTGGTGGTGTACCTTATCCTCAGCTTTGTATTGTTGATCGTAGCCTTCAACATGATAGGCGCTCTTTCTATGATCGTGATTGACAAGAAGAGGGATATCGCCATTCTGAAGGCGATGGGTGCCGACGAATCGATGATTCAGCGGATCTTTATGGCCGAAGGGTTACTGCAGGGTGTCCTCAGCTTGCTGGTTGGATTTGCGGTAGCCACGTTGCTGGTGTTGGCACAACAGCAGTGGGGATTGATCGCCTTGTCGGGCAGCGGCACCTTTCTGGTGCAGTACTACCCCGTGTCGCTGAAGGTGATGGACTTTGTACTGGTGGCAGGCATTGTGCTGACCATCAGCTGGCTGGCGTCCTGGTTTCCGGCCCGAAGGGCGGCCTTACAGCCTCACCTGCGCCTGCTGGGTTAGGACTCCCTGATCTGATAGATATCACGCAGGTTGCGACCCAGACCATCGTAGTCCAGCCCATAGCCCACAATAAAGGCATCGGGTATCTCAAACCCCACATAGTGCACGTCAAGTGGAAACTTCAGGCACGATGGCTTGGTAAGCAGCGACATGACCTTCAGGGAAGCAGGATTCTGATTTTCCAGGTCGGGCAGCAGATGCGACAAAGTTCTACCGGTGTCGACAATATCCTCCAGCACAATCACATGCCTGCCCCTCAGCTGCTCGTCCAGCCCGATGAGGTCTACTACTTTTCCTGTAGAGGTGGTGCCGTGATACGATGCAACCTTAACGAACGAGATGCTACAGTCGAATTCCAGCAACTTGAATAAATCTGCCGCAAAAAGGAATGATCCGTTGAGGATAGCTACGAACAGTGGTTCCTTATCGTGGTAGTCGGCCTTCAGCTGACGTGCCAACTCCTTGATGCGGTTGGCTATCTGATCCTGCGAGATGTAGGGCGTAAACTCCTTGTCCTTTATGGTAATGGTATGCATCATATTACAGAATGAGCCACAAAGGTAGGGCTTATTCCATACCTCCCACTATCAGTGTCTGGCCGATTCGTATGGTACTGTCGGGCAGGTCGTTCCACTGGCGCAATTGCTCCACCGTAACCTGGAATTGGCGCGACAGGCTGTACAGTGTCTGCCCCTGCTCTACGGTATGCAACATCAAGGCAGGAGTCGGTGGTGATGGAGGGGTCGATACTTCAACTGATGGCACGGTAGCAGGAGCCGTTTCGGGTAGTTCATCTGCAAGCGCCTCAGATAAGTCTGCCGACTCCAATGTATCGCTGCTTCCGCCTTGATATACGTACCGCGGGGGTTCCAGCGGCGTTGTGGGTTCCTGTGTGGGTGATGGCTTCTTTACCTCCAATGCTGACAAGTCTACTGGGACGGAAACTTCCACCGTTTCTGCAGCCGGCACTACCTCCGGTGATGGCTCTGGTAAAGAAGCGGGGTCAGAGGCGGGCACTGATTCGTTCGGTGTGGACTGCACCTCCTGTTCCGGTACTTCCTGTACGGCAGGTCTTAGTGCCGGCGGTGATGTCCGCTTCTTGCGCAGGAAGAGTCGTTCGCCTGCGGCGGGTTCGGTGCCGGCAGCCATTAGGTTACGCGCATACAACTCATCCAGACGGATGCCATAGGTTTGGGCAATGCGGTACATGGTTTCGCCCTCCGCTATGCGATGGTAGGAGGTGGCACCTTTGCTGCGCTTCGGCTGCAGGTATACCTTCATCCCCGGCTCCAGCACACCTCTGTCCGTCTCGTTCCATCTGGCAAGGAGCCGCTCACTCACCCCATTGGCTGCGGCAATGTCGGCCAGCGACTCACCATGCTGCAGGAACACGGTCTTTATCCGGTTGGTCTCAAACACCCCACGCTGGAATACGGGCAGGGTAGCTGCCTGAGTTGCAACCACGGGCTCTTCCAACTCGTTGTCTGCTGTATGTGTCATTAATGTTGCCGGATCGGCAAAGTCGTATTGATGGAGTCCATACCGCTCGATGACACCAATGAGCAAGGGCGCATATTGCGGATTGGTAGCATAGCCTGCCTGCTTGAGGCCATGAGCCCACCCCTTGTAATCGGTACGCTCCAGCGTAAACAAACCGGCATACCTGTCGCGGGTGGTCAAAAAGGCTGAGTGGTCAAGATAGCTTTGTACGGCGTTGTCGTATTTGCGGAAGCACTCATCCGGTGCATCATCATCTTCACGCACCGACTCACCGGTCCATTCCCGGTGGCACTTGATACCGAAGTGATTGTTGGCCTCTCTTGCCAATCGGCTGTTGCCCGACCCCGATTCCAGTATGCCCTGTGCCAGCTTGATGCTGGCAGGGATGCCCGTGCGATACATCTCCTCAACAGCAACCTGCTTGTACATGTCGATGTACTCCTCAGTGGTAGTCTTTTGTGCAGGCTGTGCCCACGCAATATAAGTGGCAAGGCATAGCAATACCGGCATGAGTAGTCGCATACGGCTGTGATTTAGGCTTTCCGCTAAGGTATAAGGCAAACGGTCGAACCGGAATCCCTGTTGTGCACCCCTCCCCGTAGGGTTATACAATTTTGTAGGCAATATTCAGTCCATCGCGCACCGGCAGCAGAACAGTCTCCACCCGGGGATCTGCGAGTACCTTCTTGTTGTAGGCGTCCAGCGCTCGGGTGCGGTTGTCCTGCTTTTCTTCGGTTACCTTGCCTTTCCACAACACGTTATCGGCAATCAGCAGCCCGCCTTTGGGCATCCTGTCGATCACCAGGTCGAAGTAGGCCGCATAGTGCGCCTTGTCGGCATCGATGAACACCAGATCGAATGTGGGGACCTCCAATTGGGGGATGATATCACGGGCATTACCGATGTGCAGGGTGATCCGGTCTGCCACGCCGGCTTTTTCAAAGGCGTCCAGCGCCACCACCTCCAGGTCGGCATTGACATCGATGGTGTGTAGGCGGCCACCGGGTGCCAGCCCCTGCGCCAGACAGATAGCAGAGTATCCTGTGTAGGTGCCGATCTCCAGAATGGATTGCGGTTGTTGCAATCTGGCCAGCAAGGTCAGCAGGGCGCCCTGTACATGTCCGCTTAACATGTTGGGCATCGGTATGTGCGCTTGGGTATAACGCGTCAGCTCCTGCAGCACGTCAGCCTCGGCTGTGGTGTGCGATTCCGCATAGCGGGCAATGGCTTCGGGCATGAATTCCATAGGTAGCGGATGAGTGTACCGTAAAGGTAATGGCCTCATCAGAATATCCTATGCGGTGGCCGCAATCCAGATGAAAATCCGTTATTTTGCAGACAATGCGTTGGCTATCACTTCTCGTTGTTTCCTTGTTTGCCACCGGCTTGTCGGCACAGGTATTGCCGTCATTTGGCGACTCCAGAACCGGCACCACAGGCCTGCAATTCCTGAAGGTAGCCCCCGACGCCCGCAGTGCCGGCATGGCGCAGAGCTACTTGGCTGTGGCCAACGATGTAACGGCACTCTATTGGAATCCTGCCGGCATCACCCGGGTAGATACGTTCAACTGGCATTTCACGGCAGGCCATGCTGATTATTTTGCCGCCACCCAGCTGCAACATGTGGGTCTGGTAAAGCAGATCGGTGGCGACACCTATCTGGGCGTGAGCATGGTATATTTCAACACAGGCGACATGCCGGTGACCACGGAATTCATGCCCTTCGGCAATGGACAGACCTTCAGGGCCATTAATATGGCCACAGGAGTGAGCTTTGCACAGCGACTTACAGAAGCGTTCAGCTTTGGCATTACGGCCAAATATGTACATGAAAGCATGGCTGATGTAAACACCCATGCCGTGTTGTTCGACTTCGGCTTCCAGTACGACGTAGGCCTCGCCAACACTCGATTTGCCGCCGGCATCAGCAACTTTGGGCCTAACGCCAGACCTACCGGAGAAATCACGGTTATCGGTGCCAACGGTATTGCCGACACGTATACCGACTTTGAGCAGATCAATGTGCCGTCGGTATTCCGGCTGGGATTTGCCTGGGATGCCGTAAAGCAAGACAGACACCTGCTGACACTTGCCACACAGCTCAACCACCCTACCGACAACAACGAAACGTTGGGCTTTGGCGCTGAGTACCTGTGGAACCGACTGTTATACCTGCGAGGCGGATATCTGCTGGGTGCCGACGAACCGATATTGCCGGCCTTCGGGTTCGGCATTGCGCTACAACGCCGGTTTGGACGCCTCAATATCGACTATGGATTCAATGATGCAGGCAGAATCGGATCCACACATCGGCTTACCTTCGGCTTATCCCTATTCTGATGATGACACTACTTCGTACATACTGGTGGTTGCTCTTGCTGCCCTTGATGCAGGGTTGCGACTTCCTCTTTGGCACCAAGGAGGATCCAACAGTAGATGAGATCTTTGAACAGGGAGCCATTGACCCCAACCTGAATCCTCAGAATGTCGGATATGTGCCTATCCTGCCCATCTGGGAGGGATTCATCAACCCGGTTGATGTGCTGGTAGGCTTCGACGAGATGGTATATGTAGTGGACGACAGGGGTCTGCATGTAATGGATCAGACGGGCCGTATTTTCGAGACGATAGCCATACCGGGCGCTACGGAAGTGATACAGGATCGACGTCTGCACACCTATGTCGCCGGCAGGGTTACCGTGGACATCGACGGACAGCCTCGGAATCTGGCAGCCGTGTATCGGTTGACCAATACCGCCTCCGCAAGCCCTATTCAGATAGTAGATACGCTCATCCACCCGTTTGCTGACCAAAGCAGGAAGAACTCTTCTTTCCGCGGCGATGATGATGAGCAGGTAGCATTTACCGGCCTGGCTATTTTGGCTGACAATACCCTGTACGTAACCCGCAGTGGTCCTCGCAATGACCTGACAGCCATCGCCCGACCCGACAATACGGTGTTGTTTTTTGATGAGGATGGCAACAATACCGGATATTCGCAAGGCCTCAACCCGGTAAGTTCCAGCTTGAAATCCATCCTGCAACCCGGCGCCATCGCCACCTATGTAGGTCCTCCACAGCGACTGAATGGCGTAAGTGCTTCCCGCGACTTCATCATAACCCAAACGGATAACAGGGCACAGTATAAGGTGCTAAGCATTCTCCGATTCGAAGACCCGATTGAGGGTATCAGCTACATCGAGGATGCGCAAAAGGTTGCTCGCGACACCAACCGTGCTGAAAGGTTCCTGTACACACCCAACCGGTTTGTAATGCCCGAGGACGTCTACATTGCTCCGGATGCCACCAGTTACATCTTTGTGGTGGATAGTGGCACGGATTCTCTGTACCAATTCACCACACGCGGCTATGAGGGGGTAAATCCACCCCCTGCCAGTACTGAAACCAAACAGATCGTAGCCTCTTTTGGTGGTGAAGGCAGTGGCCCTTTCCAGTTCATCGACCCATCCGGGGTCTGCTACTTCCGCCGCATGGTGTTTGTTGCCGATAAGGGCAATGGACGCATCATCCGGTACATGCTTAGCACGGATATAGAATAAGCCGGCGCTCACAGCACTGTATACTTCCCTATGTTGTGTTGCGTGAATTGCTATTAACAGCAAAGAGCCGTGCCATCCGTTGCTGGGGAGGTCGATCTATCAAATTCCCGGTACGTTTATTCTGTAAGTCCGTTACTTCGCTACATCCACATTGCGGGAAAACGTCAATTCAAAGGTATCCAGATTGAGGGCACATAGGCGGGTGCCTATCCGTTTGTGGTACACACAGCCGGCGTCTATGTTCAGCACACGCGGCCGGGGCAACGCCATGAACTGCCGGCGGATTTCATCCTTGGAAGTGGGTGTATGTCCATGTATGATGTACCGGTCGCCTAACTTCAGCAGGTCCACTTCCGTATCCCGAATCCACAGCATGGCTTCCCTGTCGTCCAGGAAATGTGTCGCCCTGAAGTTGAAGCCTGCATGCACCAGCAGCAGGTTCTCAACCTCCACATAATAATGCGTGGTACGTAGAAAATCGATATACAGATCGGGTATCTCCGAAGGCTTCTTTACCTGAAAGCTCTGCAAGGTAGACTCGCCGCCATACAACAGGAAGTTGCGACGCAACGCCTTGCTGTAAAGGGCTTTGAGCAGGACATCCTCATGATTGCCCCGCAAGGCATGTATGCGGATGCCGGATTGCTGCAGCCGGAAGATGTAGTCCAGCACCCCTTTAGAGTTGGGACCCCGATTGATGTAATCGCCTAGTAGGAACAAGGTATCGCCCTGCTGCACCTGCAGCTTCTCCTCCACCATGCGCTGAAAGGTGAGGGCACATCCGTGGATGTCGGATATGGCATACCTGGCCATCTTTTCGGGGTGATGCTTGCCGCTTACGGATTGATCAATCAGGCCTGCGTACCCGGATCGTTTACGCCGGGCAGATTCAGCCACTCACG
>CAYYHM010000006.1:0-1336 GCA_964471795.1 uncultured Chitinophagales bacterium
TTTTGCGGTTCGTCAGCACTAGATCGCTGAGAGGCATGCTTACTTTGAAATACTGAAAAATAAATGGGGCATTAGCTCAGCTGGCTAGAGCGCTTGCATGGCATGCAAGAGGTCATCGGTTCGACTCCGATATGCTCCACAAAACCACCCTTTTCGGGTGGTTTTTTTTTGGCCTTATACCAACAGGTAGGGACATAAAAAAAGCGACTCGAATGAGTCGCTTCTGTGCCGAAGGTGGGAGTCGAACCCACACGTCATTGCTGACACACGCCCCTGAAACGTGCGCGTCTACCAATTCCGCCACTTCGGCATTGCTGTGAAATGGTCTGCAAATCTACTACAATCCCATAATATCAGGTAATAGCGCTGATTCTTTTTTATGCATGGTAGGCTTCAATTGATCAGTAGTAGCCAAGTGATAGGAAATGACAACTCTATCAGGAAGGAGGCGACGACAATAGTCGTCCGGGTCTGTAGGCAAGCATAGCTGTCTCATCATTCAAAACACGAACATAAGAACTGGTTGGGTGACCAATAAATGGCAGCAGTGGTCAAGGGATATTTCACCTATCGCATTTTGTCTTCGGTTGGCAGTAAAGCGCCGGATTCCCTGGAAAGCAAACATCGAACTACTGCGCCATTCATCTATGTCGCAGGTTGTTTCATCAATTGATTGCGCTAAATATCTATATACATAGGTAAACCTTACATGAAGTAGATTAAAAACTACTTTGATAATCGATAAGAGGCGATTATATTCGGGTGGATAACACTGATTCCCAGCATCCAATACTCCTGCAACGGCAGTACAGGTCTCTTTGCACGGGACATACAAGTAAAGCAACGCCAATCTGTCGACTATGGTTGGTAGGCGCTATGGATTGGTGTTTGTAGACTAAAAATTCCCAAACTAATGGTAATTAACCCCATAATTGCATTGGATGAACAACATAAAATCGTATCCTGCCCATCGGCTGTGCATGAGATCATTAGTGCCCAGCAGGAAAAAATTACACCGTTGCAACTGCACAAGGAGGTTTTAATGCAGAGGGTGTTTCCGAAGGTAACCGATTGATATGGAAAGGTTCAACAACAAATACCGCATTGCCTCTACCCGTTTGCAAAATTGGGATTACCGATGGACGGGTGCATATTTCATTACCATTTGTACCCAAAACAGGGAACATTATTTTGGCCAAATTGTGGATGGGAAAATGCAATTGTCGCACGTAGGTGTCATTGCCGATATTGTATGGCACCAAATTCCACGTCATGCGCAACATGTTGAATTGGGGGCGTTTGTGGTTATGCCCAACCATATTCACGGAATATTAAT
>CAYYHM010000006.1:1436-24825 GCA_964471795.1 uncultured Chitinophagales bacterium
TTGTGGTTATGCCCAACCATATTCACGGAATATTAATCATTACGGAAAATACGGTCGGAACGGGTAACGTGGAAACGGGTAACGTGGGAACGGGTACCGTGGGGACGGGTAACGTGGGAACGGGTACCGTGGGAACGGGTACCGTGGGGACGGGTACCGTAGAGACAGGGCATGCCCTGTCTCTACCGCCACCATCCACGCCACCATCCACGCCCACGCCCACACCGCACACCACGCCACCCAATACCACATCCAACGAACCGTTTCATAAATCACCCGAACCACCACAAACCATTGGCCAACAACGGTTTCAGAATATCGGAAAAAATTCCATTTCGTCTATTGTGGGATCCTACAAATCTGCCGTCAGCAAACACGCCCACCGTTTGCAATTTGATTTTCAATGGCAAACCCGATTTTACGACCATATCATTCGGGATGACCAATCGTTTCAAAGAATCTCAGCATACATTGTTAATAATCCTGTCAACTGGCGGGAAGATAAATTCCACAAATCTGACCAGTGACCTAAAAAGATCTCGGTAGAGTTGGGAGGTATGGGCTATTGCAGATAATCCAGGCCAGCTATCGGAAGTTTTCGAGCCATGGTTGGCTGCTGCGCAACATCGAACGACATTTTCTTTTAAAAGGCAATTATTCTATCATTTCATCTACCCTGATCAGCACCAATTCTACCCCCACAGCATTATATAAGTAGGACTAGTACGGGCGGGAGTCATCAATGCCAAGATCATGAGACTCCTGTTGCTGTTCCCATTATTGTTGATTACCTGCAATACGCCGCTGGTGGATGAGTGGCAAACCCTCACCATTAAGGCCGGTCGCCACGACCCCGTTCGTTTGCCTGCGGAAGCAGGCTTTATGCTGGACAACTCCCTTCGATTTTCCGTGATGTTCTGTCACGATAGTAAGTACCTGACCCGGAAGGCGGAGAATCAGTGGGACTGGAACAAGCACCTGGGGCTCATGGCTGCCGGTTGGTGCTATCCGGCAACACACTACAGCCATGCCATGGTAGGCTGGCGGTACATTCCCGAGGAGGGACTGTTCCATGTAGGACCGTATGTGCATACTGGTTGTGGTGTAGCACAGCACTTGAGAGGCGGCTATGCCTTCGCCGTGCGGGAAGGTGAGGTTGTCGACGTCGTAATCCGGAATACCGGGTTCAGCTGGCAGTTTTTGTTCCTCTACAAGGGCGACCTACAGCAATATGATTTCACACACAACGATGATCATGGTACCCTCATCCAGTCATGGGGATGGTTTGGCGGCGATGAACGGACGCAAACGGATGTGGTGATGTACTACAAGCCATACCAGAATCAGTCGCCGGTACCACGGAACACTACAAGCTTCTGACATCCAACTTGTTGATGCGTCGGCCTGTGGTGGTAAGGTAGTAAGGGAGGCATTCTGCCGCCAGACAGCTGTGCACGGGTAAAACGGGGACTATGGTGCCCGGCCGCAAAGCCCTGGCTTGCTTGTCAACCCAGCCGTGCTCCTGCGACAAGCCTGTCAGGATCGGCATATCTGGGAGGGAGGTGGTGTCCCATCCTGCGGCTGTAGCCTCGGCAACGGCGCCATACACCATACGGCCACCCTGCAGGATGCCATCCTTCGACAGGTGCACGGCACCGCCATACAAGAAGTGGCTGTCCACTACCGGGCAGGCTACCGCAAGGGCAATGTCTGCTGCCGTACAGGACCCAATCTGACTTTGCATCAGGTCGAAGAAGATGAAGTTGCCTGGTCTGAGTTCGGTAACCCCCGGAAAATGATTGGCCAGCATGGCGGAGGGAGTGTCGCCAAATGACACCTGCTGCCGGAATGGCTCAGGAATGTGGTGCATCACCTGTTGCATGCTGTGCAGCGCTGCCATCGCCGTCTCTGTAACCTGATCCTTCCCGCGGACCTGATAGGTGCTGCCGGCATGGATCAGTATGCCTGCCGGTACACAGTGCGGGTTCTGCAGCAGCAGGCGGCATGCCTCCGGCAGGCTTTCCTGCTGGCCACGGGTGAAGCCGGTTCGCTGTTGCCCCGCCTCCAGTTCGATCCACACCTGTACCGACGAATCGGCATGTTGCTGCAGCCACCGCGCGGCTGACAGGTTGGATACAGTTACACCGATGGTTACTCGCTGGCTCAGCTCCCTGATGACCGGCCATTCCAATGGATTCAACGGAAAGGCGATAAGGATGTCATCCCAGCCATCTGCCGCAAAGTAAGCGGCCATGCGCACCGACGATACAGCAATCCTACGTATATCGTAGTCGCGATACCATCGGGCAATCTCTATGGACTGATGTGTCTTTACATGCGGCCGGAACACGCAATGCAGCTGCGCCGCCTTGGTAGCCATACGCTCCAGGTTGGCGTGCGCCTTCGCTTCATCGATGAGTAGCGTTGGATGGGTGATCTGTTGGATCCAGGATGACATACAAGGGTATGAAAATAGAAAACCCCGGGTGGATTCCCGGGGTATTTCTTAAACCCAAAAAACGTCGGTTACTTCCTTTGGCCGGGAGAAGACCGATTTGTCAAGACGCCCTAAAATTGAAAATGGCCAAAACAAAATGTCAAGCGTTAGTTATTCTTATGAAAGTGCCGTTGTCAAGCGAATGAGTTACCCTAGTCATGAATACTTACTTGGTTGTCTACCCAAATCACTTTCAAAGAACAGTGTAAAAATAACACGATTATTCGAAATGTCAACACTTATTCACAAAAATGTTGGGAAAAATTTACAAAAGTCTTACAACGTATTCCTTTTACCATACTGGTAATAAATAGACTTGTCTACTGATAGTCCTACCTATTGGGAAAAGTATATTATACAAACATGCGAGGCGAATCTACAACAGGATTCGAGTGGTAGCACACTACCTGAAGTAAGGAAGTGTGACTATGCGTACTGATGCTGTTTTATAGCAGGGCTAATCGCTGTAACGCACGATTATATTTTACCGGTTCAGTCAGTCAACCAACCAGCCAAACTGACAATACCTCAATCCTGACCTCTCGGCAAAACAACACAGTGCTCACATCCCGCTGATACCTGCTTCCACTTGGATGATCTACCTACCCCATACGGTTTGGCCGACAGATCAGCCCAAATTGGGGGCCTGAGCATGTGGCTTACTGTCTTGATAATCTGTGTAATGTGTGTGAAGTTTGTGATGAGCCACAAGCGCTTGCCGTCCGTCTTTGCTCCAATGCATCCGGGGGCAGTTGCCTGAAGGATACCTGCGGAGCGTTAGATTATTGTTTGATGCTCATGAATTCCAATTTATGACCGGGAACGACCAACTTCTTACAGATAAGTCATTGTCGTGAAATAGCGTCAACTTTGTAGGATGAAGAAGATCGTGCTATTCCGGGGTAAGGATAGGTCGTTGGAGCGCAGACACCCGTGGGTATTCTCAGGAGCGATACATCATGTAGACGGCAGTCCCGAGGAGGGTGACTGGGTGTCTGTTGTATCCGCAGGCGGGCGGCAGTTGGGTGCCGGTTTCTATGAAGCGGAGGGCTCAATCCGTGTGCGCATAGTATGGTGGGGCGATCAGGAAGTCACCGCCGAAGCAGCCATTCGCAGTCATATCTTGTCAGCCCTGCATCTTCGGGATCAACTCGGATTCACCGGTAGGCAGGACCTCACGGCATACCGGGCTATATTCGGTGAAGGCGACAGTCTGCCAGGGCTGGTGGTAGATCAGTATGATGGCGTGTGGGTGATTCAAGCCCATACGTGGGGTATGTATCTGCAACGGAAGCTTATCGCACAGGTCCTCGCCGACCATGCTGGTGCTACTTTCAAGGCTGCCTATGGGAAGTCCACCGATACATTGCCGGCAGCCTGGGCAGCCAAGGCCGAGGATGACTTCCTGCTGGGGAAGACACAAGGTGCCGCTGTGGTAAAGGAACACGGGTTATCTTTTTTGGTGGATATACAAGAAGGTCAAAAGACCGGTTTCTTTCTGGATCAGCGGGATAACCGGGCACTGGTGCGTCAATATGCGGCGGGCAGGCGGGTGCTCAACACGTTCTCCTATACGGGAGGCTTCTCCGTATATGCTTCCGCTGGGAATGCCGCACTGGTTCATTCTGTGGACAGCTCCAAGCCCGCTATTCAACTGCTGGAGCAGAATATGGGACTCAACGGCTTTGCCGGCGACACCTACAAAAGCTACAAGTCTGATGTGTTCGACTTCCTAAAACAAATGAGCAAAGGAGCCTATGACCTGGTGATCCTTGATCCACCGGCCTTTGCCAAACATGTCAAGAGTCGACACAATGCACTGATGGCCTACAAACGCCTGAATGCCATGGCTATGGAGCGTATGCCTGCCGACAGCCTGCTCTTCACGTTCTCCTGCTCACAGGTAGTTGGCAGGGAACTCTTCGACAATACCGTAATGGCAGCAGCTATTGAGTCAGGCCGGTCGGTGCAGGTATTGCACTACCTCTCACAGCCACCGGATCATCCGGTGAGCATCTTCCACCCGGAGGGCATGTATCTCAAAGGGTTGGCACTGTGGGTGCGGTAGGTAGCTGCCAGTAATGGCCCTCATCCAGCACCAGAAACGTGCTATCGCTGATGCCTCGCTGTTGCAGTGCCTCCCGCAGATGAATCACAGGGTCGTCCATGCCGTCGTCTGCCATTGGAAAGGTGCCGTAATGACAGCCAATGCTGTAGGCTGATTGCACATCCTCATGCACCTGAACCGCATCTGCTGGGCTGATATGAATCGGCGACATGAACCATTCCGGTAGAAAAGCGCCAATGGGTATGATGGATACCGCCATAGGCCCCAGCCGGGTACCTATGTCCTTGAAGAACGCCCCATATCCTGAGTCGCCGGCGAAATACACATTGCCTGCTGTAGTGGACAGCACAAAGCCACACCACAGTGTCTGGTCACGGTCAAAAAGCCCGCGGCCGCTGAAATGTTGTGCTGGAGTGCAATGTATGGTGATTCCCTGATGCGTAAGCGATTCCCACCAGTCCAGATCGGTGCTGCCGTTAATGCCTTGTTGTGCCAGAAAGGCACTGATGCCAAGCGGAGCAACAATGAATGGGTCATGCCGTTCCTGCAACCGTAGTAGGGTAGGCAGATCCAGGTGGTCGTAGTGGTTGTGGCTGAGCAACACTATATCGATGGCTGGCAGGCTGTCGAATGCGATTCCGGGCGGTCGCATACGCTTTGGTCCCGCAAAGGTGACAGGGCTTACCCGCTCACTCCAAACCGGGTCTGTCAGGATGTTGAGCCCATCTACCTGTATCAGGAATGTGCTGTGGTTCACAAAGGTGATGGTAACACCTGTTGATACTTCCCTGTATGGTACAAAGCCCCCTGACACCTCCCTATATGTCCATGGACCCTGTTGTCGCCTGGCCATCCACTGCATTGCCTCCCACATTCCTTTCGCAGAAGCCCCGGATAGGTTGCGGAATCGGGTGCCATCGAAGTGGTCGGAGATAGGCCCCTTATAGCCCGGACCGGAATAATACCAGCCCAGCCCTATCGCAAGCAGAAAGAATCCTACAAACAAAGAGAGCAGCATCAACAACAATCGTCTGAGGGTGAAAAATCTGACCATTATTGTTTCATGCTGCTCTCCATCCTTTCCGGCGAACCAATCAGGCTGCCTTGGAGTGCGGATTTACCGGTATTTCGGTCATATGACCCAACGTTTTCAGCATCTTGTAGTGTGACTTGATGGCGGAACGCATGGTCCGGTACTCATTGTACGGGATGTTATATTCCTCGCAGGTAGCTTTCACAATGTCACTCAAGGCAGGGTAGTGCACGTGACAGATGTGCGTGAACAGGTGGTGTTCCACCTGAAAGTTCAGACCGCCCAAATACCAGTTGAGCAATTTGTTCTTGCGGGCAAAGTTGGCTGTGGTATGCAGCTGATGTACAGCCCAGGCATGTTCCATCTGTCCTTCGGCATCGGGAAGCGGTTGTTCAGTAGTTTCCACTACGTGAGCCAGCTGGAAGGTAACACTCATGATGATGCCGGCTGTGAAGTGCAGGGTAAAGAATCCGATCAGCCACTGCAGGAAGGTAAGATCTGTCAACAGCATTGGCAATCCAAGCATCACACCGTAATACACCACCTTGGTAACAATCAGGATTGCCCACTCTTTGGCGTAATTGTCCTGCTTACCGGCTTTCAGGCCTTGCTTGTGGAATTGCACCAGCTGCTTGAAATCCTTCACCGTCACCCAGAAGAAGGTCATCAGGCCATATAGGAACCAGGCATAGATATGCTGGTACTTGTACATCTTCTTTGGCGGTTTGGTTACCTCCAGCTTTACCACGCCGGCACCGGCGATATCACCGTCGGTTTCCGGTATATTGGTGTAAGTATGGTGGAGCAGGTTGTGCTGGATGATCCAGTTGTAGCGTGTGCCTCCTACGGCGTTGAGGGCATATCCGAGAAGGGTGTTTACCCACTTTTTCTTAGAGTAGGCACCATGGTTGGCATCGTGCATGATGCTCATACCGATACCGGCCAAGCCAATGCCCATGATGATGGTGGAAGCCCACATAGCCCACAGGGGCATCACCCCGGCTAAGATGAACGCAAAGGGCACGAAATACATCACCAGCATAGAGATGGTTTTGAACACCATACCAGCATTTGCATTCGGCGAAATGTTGTTGTCCTTGAAGTAACCCTGTACCCGCTTGTTCAGTGTTATGAAGAACTGACGGTTGGATTGTGTGTTGAAATGGATGGAAATTGACATGATAGTTAGTTGATAGTAATGCTATAATAACGAGGCTGGATACCTGTTAGTTGAATGGCGTATGCGGTGGAATTGCGAAAATCTGACAGCTCATTCAGGATTTGATCCGGAGATAAAGGTAATGCAGAACAGTTAAATTTTTGCCTGATAGTTATACAGTTGAAAATACCTGCCCTTTGCTTCCAATAACTCCTCATGTTTACCCCGTTCGGCGATATGTCCTTTCTCGATGACCAATATCTGGTCAGCAGCGCGGATGGTGCTCAGTCTGTGGGCTATCACCAGCGTGGTACGTCCCTGCATCAGCCGCTTCAGGCTTTCCTGAATGAATGATTCGCTTTCCATGTCGAGGCTGCTGGTAGCTTCGTCGAGGATAAGTATGGCCGGATCGGACAAGATAGCGCGAGCGATCGCCAGCCGTTGTCGCTGTCCGCCGGATAACTTGACGCCTCTTTCGCCGATTACCGTATCTAATCCCTGCTCAAATCGATTGGCAAATTCATCTACATAGGCTGTCTGTACAGCATAGTCCAGCTCCTCTGCAGTAGCGTTTGGCCTGGAAAACAGGATATTTTCCCGGATGGTGCCCTCAAACAGAAAGTCGTCCTGCAGTACTACGCCGAGTCTACTTCTGTAGCTGCCGAGTTCTACGGTGGAAAGGTCTATGCCATCGATGGTGATGGTGCCGTGTGACGGATCCAGAAAGGATGCTGCCAGACTCGCAATGGTAGTTTTTCCGCTGCCGCTGCTGCCCACCAGCGCAGTTACCGTTCCTTTGGGTGCCACAAAAGAGATACCGTTCAGCACCTCGTTGCCTGCCTCATAGGCAAACCGTACATCCTGGAAAACGATGTCACCTTGCACCGCAGGGAGCTGCACCGTCCTTGCCGGGTTATCGGTCTCCCTGGGCTGTGCCAGCAGGTCTTCCACACGGTCCAGACCGGCAAAGGCTTCCGTGATCTGCGTGCCTATGTTGCTCATCTGCACGATGGGGGCAATCATGAATCCCAGATACAGCGTAAAGGCCAGGAAATCACCTACGGTAAGGCTGCCTTGCATGATCATGTACCCACCAATGCCCATGATGCCCACACTGGCTAATCCGAGTAGCAGGGTAGAGCTGCTGGTTACCAGGCTGGTGGCGATCAGGGTCTTCCGGATATTGTTGAATAGCCTGTCTACGCCTTGCGAGAAAGAAGATACCTCCTGCTCCTCAGCATGGAATCCTTTCACCACACGAATGCCGTTGAGTGACTCGGTAAGGCGACCTGTAACATCGGCGTTGATGACCTGCCGGTTGCGGAAGATGGGCCTGATCTTCTTGAAGGCGATCATGGAAACGATGCCGAAGATGATGACAGGGCCCAGCACGTATACAGTAAGTAATGGATTGATGCGGATAAGGATGATCAACGACACGATGGCCGTCAATACGCCGCCGATTAGCTGAACCAATCCGGTACCTACCAGGTTGCGTACCCCTTCCACGTCGTTCATGATGCGCGACACCAGACTGCCGGACTTTTGGTTGTCGAAAAAGCGGGTGGGCAGGTACATCACATGCTGCTGTATCTGTACACGCAGGCGGGCAATTAGCCCCTGCGCTTCTACAGATAACAGCTGTGTGAGGAAGAAGCTGGACACGGACTGAATGATCAATGCCACTGCTACCACCAATATCAGCCACTTCAGCATGGGCAGATCGCGGTTGGCGATCACATCATCTACCAGATATTTGGTGGAGCCCGGCAGTACCAAGCCGGACAGTCGATTGATAACGATCAGCACCAGACCGAAGCCCAGTAGTTTTTTTCGGGGCCATATCAGTTGTCGGAACACTTTGTTCCAACTGGCCGCAGCTGGTTTATTGGACATCTGTAGGTTGATTCTCTTGTTGGGCGGTGGCGCGGCACCGATGCTTGTATTTTTCTTGCAGGGCTTGTTTTTCTGCTGTAGACAGGGATGCCCAGGTGCGTTTCCATGCCTGCTTCTTGTTGCAACTCCATGATGTGCCCCTGCTCCCCATGCCCGTAAGCAGGCGACCCATCACCAGCAGGCCGATGGCCTCTATCAGGTTGATGGAAGGCCCCTCGAAGATGGCAGGAACCAGCCAGTTCCAGAGCCACATCAAGACTGCACCAAGCGCCACAATGATGATCGCCATCAGCGGCACGCCCCACAACAGTCGTTTTAGCCAGGGTTGCATGGAATCAGGGTTGCAATAGTTCACTGTACACATGCTGGAGTCGCTCCCGAAGTCTCAGCACAGCATACCTTTTCCGACTCAGGAGTGTATTTACGGGCTCTCCGGTAAGTTCGGCGATCTCTTTGAAGGACTTGCCTTCCAGTTCATGCCAGATGAACACCTGTTGCTGCTCTTCTGGCAGCTCAGCCAACCCGGCAGAGAACTCTTCCCACACCGTTTGCCGCAGCAGCTCATCGGCAGGATTGTCGCTGTCGGAGAAATAGATCTCCTCCAGATAGGGCACCTCTTCGCCGTCAGCATCTTCCTTCATCGCCAGCGCAGAAAAGGGAATGTTGCGCTTCTTGCGATAGAAGTCGATCACCTTGTTGCGGGCCACAGTAAACAACCACGACGTGGCCTGCCGGATCGGATTCACCATGTCATACGTGTTGGCAAACTGCAGGAACACATCCTGTACCAGGTCCTCTGCATCCTGCTCATTGGGCACACGCTTACGGATGAAGCCCAGCAGCCGGTCGCGCTGCTCACGTACCGTACGGGTAATCACCCGGTCGCGGTCCAGCGCTAAGGAAAAAGGTGTTGGTAATATATTTCCAGTGGTCATATGTTGTCAATGACGATTAGGGTAACTGCCACATTGTAGTGGAAGGATGTTAAAAAATGCGAACAACCGGTCAAACGGACACGTGAAAATCACGCAGGGCGTCATTGAGGCTCGTCTTCTTGTCGGTAGATTCTTTGCGCTTTCCGATAATCAACGCACAACTTACCTGATAAGTGCCCGCAGGAAATGCTTTGGGATATGTTCCCGGAATTACGACACTGCTGGCCGGGATACGGCCTTTATATTCGATGGGTTCAGCACCCGACACGTCTATGATGCGTGTGGATTGTGTGAGCACCACATTGGCACCCAACACGGCCTCTCTTTCTACATGCACACCCTCTACAACGATGCTTCGGGAGCCGATGAAGCAGCCATCTTCTATGACCACCGGTGCTGCCTGCACAGGCTCCAGTACACCCCCGATTCCTACACCGCCGCTCAGGTGCACGTTCTTCCCAATCTGCGCACAGGAGCCTACGGTAGCCCAGGTGTCTACCATGGTGCCACTATCCACATAAGCGCCTATGTTCACATAGCTAGGCATCATAATCACATTGGGTGCCAGATAGCTGCCATACCGGGCAATGGCATGAGGTACTACCCGAACACCCATGGATGCATAGTTGCGCTTAAGCGGGATCTTATCGTGGAACTCAAAGGGACCGGTCTCTATGGTCGTCATCTCTTGTATCGGAAAATACAGGATTACCGCCTTCTTGATCCAGTCATTTACCTGCCAACCGTTATCTGTAGGTTGCGCAACCCGTATCTCCCCTTTATCGAGTAGGGTAATCACCGCACGGATGGCTTCCTTATATTCGTTGTCGGCGAGCAGTGCCCTGTTGTCCCAGGCTTGTTCTATCTGTTGTTGCAGGTCGGTATACATAATTCCGGATTCGGTAAATGATTAGCGAGAAGAAAGGGGGCTGTCTGCCTCCTTGGCAAAATGGTTGTACACCAACTTGTCCATGAATGATGGCAGCCATTTGTTCAGGAATACGGTCAGCTTACCCTGTGCCGTGAGTATCAGCGTTCGTTGTCTGCGGTTGATGGCGCGGATGATGTGATCTGCCACCGCTTCGGCTGTCATCAGTTTTCCTTCTGCCAATGGGCTTTCCCCCTGCTGAGATCCATCCGCAGTCAGGGCGGTGTTGCGGATGTTGGAGGCAGTGAATCCCGGACAGGCCACCAGCACATGCAGTCCGTCTTTCAGGTGCTCGGTGCGCAGTGCCTCCAGAAATCCCTGCATAGCGAATTTGGAGGCGGAATAGCCTGTTCGGCCGGGTAGTCCACGATAGCCCGCAATAGATGACACTCCGGCCACCGAGCCGCCGGATTGCAGCAGGTAGGGAAGGGCATACTTGGTGCAGTACACGGAGCCCCAGAAGTTGATGTCCATCAGTTGTCGCAATACGGTAATGTCTGCATCGGCGAAGAGTGCCCGCATGCTGATGCCCGCATTGTTGATGAGTACATCGATGCGGCCGAACCGGTCTACGGTCTCCGTTATCAGCCGCTGCGCATCCTCTTCTATGCTTACATCAGCCTGCACGATCAGGTAGTGATTGGTCCAGCCGGCGGTGATGGCTTCCATCTTGCTGCGGTTACGTGCTGCCAGCACTACGGTAGCGCCAACAGTAGCATATTGCCTGGCCAGGGCTTCCCCGATGCCGGAGGAAGCGCCGGTAATGATTACAACTGGATGGTTCTTAGCCATGGTGTTTCCATTTGATAGTACATCCTGCCGGAGGAATGTATTGATTTTGTATCTGCTGATTGGTTAGTACCGACTCAATGGCATCGCGAAGGTAATGCTGTTCTACCTCACGCACATGCTCTGCATTATCGTCAATGGCGCCCTGGTAAACCAAATGACCGTCGCTGTTGAAGAGGAAGGCTTCAGGTGTTCTCTCCGCCTGAAAAAGGCGTGCTACATCCTGCGTGGCATCATACAGGTAGCTGCCGGGAAGGCCGATTAGGTCAGCTATGGCAGGCATCTGGTCGAAACTGTCAGCCGGCTGTCTTACTACATCATTGGAGTTGATGGCCCATATCCGAAGGCCCAAATGGCCATAGTCGGACACCATCCGTCGGATGCGTGCTGCATATTTGTGCACGTATGGACAATGGTTGCAGATGAACAGGATGAGTGTCGCCCCGCTGCCCTGTCCGGGAGCTACTGTTTGCCACTGCCCGTCGCTGGCCTGCAGCCTGAATACCGGCAATCTGTCTCCAGTCTTCATACAATGGATTTACGCGGCAAAGGTACAGTTTTGCGGAGGCCCTGTCGGGAACGGAATTGCAGGAATCCTCATTTTGCATAGCGGAACGATACCTTTCCTTTTATATTTACATCACTTTATGCGACTTAGGATGACGCTCATATTGCTGATGGCCCTGCTGGTATTGCAGCAATGCCGGCGACCCTCATGGCAGGACATGCAATGGGAAACAGAGTGGCTGGTGCCTGTGGCCTCAGGAAGTTTATCGCTGAGCAACCTGTTGGGCGACAGCCTGCTGACGACAGATGCCGACGGTGCCTTTAGGCTGGTGTATAGCTATCCCATTTACACCCTTCGCTTGTCTGATGAATACATCTCCGTTCCCGATACCTCGTTGCGCCAAGCCATCTCGCTGGACTCGCTGTACTTGCCCGATCGTACCATCAACTTCCCGATAACACTCGGTCAACTGGCACGCAATGACCCCTCGGGGCAAGGTCAACTACTCATCTTGTTTCATGGCACCTCAGCGCCGATTCCCGCTTTCAGCAACCTGTCTGCCGCTAACACACCCATCGACGCTACCGGGTTCTTCCAGACTGCTGAGATCGATTCGGGATACATGGACATCCGCATTCGGAATGGTTTCCCGGTAGACATCACCGATCTGGCCTTTGTACTCAAGAACAGCTCCGATGGCTCCATTGTGGTGTCCGACAACATACCACTCATCGCCAAGGGCGCAACCATTTCCAAAACCTACGACCTGCAGGGGAAGGAGGTGGAAGGCAGCCTGCTGGCAGATATCACCAACCTAAGCACACCCGGCAGTGGCGCCAGCACTGTGCTGATCGATACCGGTGCTGCTATGCGTCTCGACATCACGGTGCGGGACCTTACGCTACGCAGTGCATTGGCGATATTTCCCGCACAGAATCTCGTGAACCTGCAAAACCGTACCACGTATAACATGGGCGGACCATCCTTTACGGACATGACAATCCGGTCCGGTCAGCTCAAGATCACCGCCTACAACACCATACAAGACAGCCTTTACCTGTATTATGCCATACCTACCGCTGTGGCACCTTCCGGACAACCCATAGCTATCAATACCGTAGTGGCACCGGCACCATCAGGAGGCTCACAGTATGTGGAAGAAATCTTTGATCTGGCAGGATACAACATCGACTTGAGAAGCATAACCGGCAACCGGCTGAACACGTTCGATAACATATTCAGGGTGCGGATAGACTCCACCGGTAACCTGGTTTATATTTCCCTGAATGATAGTGTGAGTGTGTTCTACGGCCTGCTGGATATCGTGCCGCAATATGTAAAAGGATACATGGGCCAGCGGACACTCACTGTAGGTCCTGCATCGCAGCCGGTGAATTTCCTATCGGGTATTACTTCGGGCACACTTGAGCTGGCAGATGTTGCCGCCCAGCTGCGCATCGTGAATCCGTTTGGTGTAGATGCCACGTTGCATGTTGATTATATCAACAGCGTGAATACCGCCGGTGGCTCAACCATCTCCTTGCAAGGTCCAGGGCTTGGACAGCCTATTCCGCTGGCGAGAGGATGGGAGTACCCCAAAAAGGCGGGTGAAACGATTATTCCCCTCTCTGCGCCACAGTCCAACATAAAGGCCTGGCTGGAAAATCTGCCGCAAGCCATCGAATATGCCTTGTCGGTAGAAATCAACCCCGATGGCAACGCATGGAACTATCAGGACTTTGCCTACTATGATGACATACTGGAGGCGAATCTGGAGTTGGAGCTCCCACTGTCCGTGTCGGCAGCTGGACTAACCCTTACAGACGACTGGGACATGTCGTGGGGGTCGGCCAACAGCGGCGAGCGGGTACAGGAGGTCTCACTGACACTTGCCGTAGACAACGGATATCCGCTGACCGGTACTGCGCAGGCTTATTTCCTGTCTCCGGATGGCGTTGTGCTGGATTCCTTATTCCATGCGCCGCCGATGATACAGCCCGGTAAGCAGGATCCTGCAACCTGCCGGGTAAATGTTCCTGCTAGTCAGCAGCTCACAGCTACGTTGGACCGTGGCCGCTGGGAAAAAGTCAGAAACGCTTCCACCGTCAGGGTGGTCGCGAGGTTCGATACGGACAAAGTGCCGGGATGCGGCACGTTTGTACAACTCTACAGCAATTACTTATTATCTCTCAACCTGACAGCACAGTTCACGTATGCGGTGGGTAATCTGGATTAGCCTGGTGTCGATGCCGTGGTTGGCAAAAGGCCAGCCTGGCATGTATCCACTCATCGATCCGTCGATGGTATGGATAGCCGATGAGGATACGGCCGGATCATGGCAGGCAGGCGCCTTCAGTTGGCTGGAGGCGGGCTCGGGTACCGTTCCTTCTGCGCTGGTCAATCGGTTTTTACAGGCCGGAAGCATCGACAATGAATTAAAGCAGACAGCACTGGATCGGCTGCAGCCGCAGAACAGTGTCGGTCTGCAGTGGCGACAGGGCGCCTTTGTGCAGCACAGCATAGCTGGGCAGGGATGGTGGCTTCGGCTGGAGAATAATACTACGCTGGGCATCAACTTCTCGCGTGACTTGTATCGGCTGGTGATGTTTGGCAATGCCTCCTTTGCCGGTAATGCGGCCGCGCTTGAGGGCCGGTTGGTTCAGGATAACCACAATGTGCTGGAGGTTGGCCGCCTGCAAAGCTGGTCAATTGGCACCAATACACTATCTGCAGCCCCATTCGCTGCGGTAAAGCAGGGCTACAGCGCACAGAGCGGAGAGCTCAGCGGCACGTTGTTTACCGCTGCCGATGGTTCATATCTGGACCTCGACGCCTCCGGATATTGGTTCCGGACAGACAGCAGCTATGCGGCACCTACTACCTTCCGTGGCTTTGGTGCCAATGCAGGCCTGTGGGTGCAATACGAAGCCGGTCTGTGGCTGCTGGGAGGGCGCTATCAGCTGCAGCTACCCATCAACTGGTCGGCATTTTCACCCAATTTTTCGGGTTCCGTGCAAAGAAGGTGGACAGGCTGGGACATCACAGAGCTATTCAATGGCAATGGAAACGACCCTTTGGGTATCGATTCGTTGGCCACCTATCTGGATACTGTGAATACAGCGCCTACTTTTCAGGCACAGCACCTGGGAACGTTGTTCATCGCCCGACAGATGGGCAGTTGGGATGTTACGCTCGGAGCAAATCTAACCACAGAAAGCTGGAAGCGACAACAGGTATATGCGCAGGTCAGTCGGAAGCTGGGCACCAAGCCCCTTGCGCTGGCCGGCCATGTCGCCTATGGCGGATGGTCCAACTATAACTTGGGGATACACCTGCGCGGCGAAGTGTTCCCCGGACTTTACCTGATGGCCGGCACACAACACCTGCTGTCTGTGGCACTACCATTGGATGTACCTGGTACTTCCTATTTTGTTCTCCTCGCCTGGCAGTGGTAGCATGAAAAGCAATGCTGCCGACATATTGATCATAGGTGCCGGTCCGGCAGGGGCTGCCGCTGCAGTGGTGCTGGGACGGGCAGGAGTTCCCTGCACGTTGGTAGATAAAGCACAGTTTCCCCGTGATAAGGTTTGTGGCGATGCCATCAGTGGAAAGGTAGTGTCTACCCTGAATCGTATTGATCCTGCCATCATGGAGCGATTCCGGGGTGAAAGCGCACAGGTAGGCTCATGGGGTGTCAGTTTTGTGGCGCCCAATGGCAAGGCATTGCGTGTGCCATTCCGGCAGTCGTACGATGCCGGCGTTGATGAGGCACCGGGGTTCATCAGCAAACGCCTGGACTTCGATGATTTCTTGCTACAGGAAGCACTTCGGTATCCCACTGTTGACTTTCAACCGGACACAGAAATCCGACAAGCGACCTTTTCTGCCGGCAGATGGTCAGTGTCAGCCAGCAACGGCACAATGTATCAGCCCCGATTGCTGCTGGTAGCCAATGGGGCACAGTCTATCCTGCCCCGGCAATTGGCAGGTCTGCAAAAAGAAAATGGTCATTATTGTGCCGGTATTCGTACCTATTGGCAAGGTGTAACCGGGATGGAGGCTGATAATTTCATTGAGCTGCACTTTATCAAAGACTTTTTGCCCGGTTATCTCTGGATATTCCCGCTGCCCAACGGTATGGCCAACGTGGGTGTGGGCATGCGGAGCGATAAGGTGGCCGCCAGAAAGGTGAACCTGAAGCAGGAAATGCTGCGCATCATACAAGAGACACCAGCCTTCAGGGAACGGTTTCAGCATGCAGAGATGGTGGATGGCCCGAAGGGGTACGGACTACCGCTGGGATCCAGGAAGAGGCGTATTTCCGGTGATGGATTTATGCTGCTGGGGGATGCGGCCAGCCTGATAGATCCCTTTACCGGTGAAGGAATCGGGAACGCCATCATCAGTGGCAAGGTGGCGGCAGAGACGGTCATCTCCCTGTTGCCTTCGGAAGCATATAGTGCCGATCGGCTCTTGCCATACGATCAGGAGGTGTACCGTAAGCTCTGGAGAGAGTTGTTGCTGAGCTACCGAATGCAGCAGCTGGTCAATTATCCATGGCTGTTCAATCTGGTGGTAAACAAGGCACTGCGCAACAAGACATTGCAAGAAACCATCAGCTGCATGTTCGAGGATCTGGATATGCGCAAGCGCCTGAAGCAGCCTTCCTTTTATTGGAAGCTGTTGGTAAACGGATAGCAAAGGTTTTTCCGGTTATGATGGCCATCTGCCGCTACCAGATAAGCAGGCCATTGGGGAGCACACCGCCTGTAATAGTATCTCGTACCTTGCCATCAGCATCCACATGGTACAGCTGCCCTGCTGAAATGTAGTCCATAGCATCCGTTACCCACACGCCGTCCTGTGGGTCTGCTGATAAGCCATACAAAGAGGACAGTGATAGTGCAGTTACCGGCTCGGCTGGAAACACAGTAGCCTGCACATCCATCCGGTACAATGCTTGTGAAGAAGCCACCCAAACAGACGATCCAGCAATATCCATGCAGAGCTTTTCCGGTGCCGGTGAGGGCAGCGTGAATGTGCCAGCTACCATACGACTTATCGGATCGATGCGGTGTAGTGCCGGTAGTATGCCGCTTTTTCCAGAGCACAATACCCATATCATGCCCATTTTGTCCACGGCAATGCTGTGGCTACCATAGGTAATGTCGATACTGTCCTCGATACGTCCGGTAAAGGGTTCCACCACGGCCAGAAAGTCATCGCTTCGATTGGTGACCCACACGGTATTGCCACTCCGCACCATCTGCTCCGTCCAGCCCCGCAACGGGACGGTGCCGGATATCGACAAGGTTGCGGGATTTACCAGCGACAACCGGTTGGCATAGATGTCTGAGACAACGGCCAGTGTGTCATTCAACCACAGCATGTGTCTTGGTGAAGAGAGGCCGGAAATCTCACCTGTCAGGGCAAGAGTAGCTGCGTCAGTAACCACAATCTTCCCTGAGTTGTTGACTACCCAATAGGCCTTGTCACCGGCAACGACAGCACTTTGCAGTACATCCCCCAGAGCCGATTGGTTGACTGTATTGAATAAGTCATGCCAAACGGTATCCTTCACCCTGTCGACATATGAAATATTGGCATTACTCCATTGGAAGTTGCCTTCATTCAGGATGTAGAAACCTTCGCCTCTCCGTGCTGAGAAGGATTCATCTGCCGGTGGAGCCGTTTTCTTGCAAGCGATTGCAGCCAGGCAAAGGCATATCCAATAAACGGATTTCATCGGATGAATAGTTGTTGGTGATAAGCTTGCCCGGCCTGCACCCACTCTACCAGATAGGAGCCCGTCGCCAGTGCGGGAAGGGTTACTGTTCGGGTAGTGCCGAACGTATGAACCAACTGGCCGTTGATAGCAGTAATATTGCCTTGTTCCACTGGCTCGTCGCCAAAGCTGATCCATCCACTTGCCGGATTGGGATAAAGCTGTCCCGGCAGGCTGGCAGCTTGTATGCTCGTAGGCACCGATATGGCCACGGGCGTAGCGGGCGGGATGGCTGGACTGAAATCCATGTAAGAGCAGCCAAAGAACTCGCCGGCCATGGCGGGGGTAGCTAACCCCAGGTTGGACGTCCAGTCGGCCATATTGGTGGCCGACCAGGTACCCCACCAGTCGGGTTGTCCGCCAAGGCCTTGCCATTTGTCGAAGATCAGGTCACTCAGGAATCCGGATGAGACGTTGGCCGTCACACGGTTGTCATAGGTGAGCACTGAATCCAGCAGGTCGGCGCCGGTTACGTTGCCACTATGCAATATCCCCCAGGCAAAGCTTGAAGGCCCTGCAGTATCGCGGAAATCTATCACCAGCACACTGCTGTCGCTGCCACTGCCCACCCAAAAGGTGACATCGGCAAAGGTGAATCCCATTGGGTTGCGGGCAGCTACCGGCGTGTCGGGGTAGGTGGCTGGATTGAAGTCCGTATAACTGCAGGCAAAGATCTCTCCCGGCAAAACGGCGGTGCCCAGGCCAAGGTTGGAAGCCAAACCGCCCATATCGTTGCCACTCCACGTACTCCACCAGTCGGGCTGTCCGCCCAGACCTGCCTGCTGCTGATAGGTGATGTCATTCAGGAAACCGTTGTTCACCACAAACTGAAAAGCAGGATCTGCTGCACCCACAGCCTGGATCAAGTCGTTGCCTGTAGCCGTACCGGTGAACAACACACCCCATACATAGCTCTCAAAGTCGCTGTTGTCGTTGAAGTCTACCACAAAGAAAGCAGTGTCTGATCCTGACCCCGTCCAGAAGTCAATCTCTGGCAGGCCACGTTGTGCATAGGTAACTGTTGTGAGCAATGCGAACCACAAAGGGAGTACTACTTGTTTCATGATGGGTTATGTTTGATGGGATGAAGTAAGAGTTGTAGCGATAGATTAACAGATCGACCGGGCATGCGTCTGCCGGGTATGATATCATATTGTGTGTGCCACAGATTGTCAACCCAGCCCTGCGCCAGCAACTGATGTCGCCCGATGGTGATAGTATAGTGGATGCTTCCCTGTGCCACCGAGAAGGCCGGAAGCTCCTGGCTGTGGTCTGAAGAAATGTAGCGTTGACCGGTAAACCGGTGGATGTATTGGATGGACCAATTGCCCGCTGTAGCCCGCACAAGAGCCATACCTTGGTGATGCGGTGTATAAATGAGTTGCAGACCTTTGTCGATGTCTATGGCATTGGTCCACTGATAGTGTGTGGAAGCATCAAGGGTAATCTTTTTCCACCGGTGGGTTAGTGATAGAGAAGTTTCCAGGCCGTAGGTCCGTACCTGCAGCACATTGCGGGCCTGCCAGATGCCCTGTGCCGGTGTCCACAGAATCCACTCCGAGACGTTTCGGTGAAAGGCCGCCCCCTCCCAGGAGATTTGTGATTTCAGGTAGGTTTGTTTCCACTGTGCACCTACCTCCTGACCGACACTCCTTTCCGGCTGTAGCAATGGATTGCCACCGGGTATCCAGAAGCGGTCATTCAATGTCGGCAGCCGGAAGTCTCTGGATATCTGTGCCTGCAGCAGCCAGCTGTGGTTCACCCTCCGTTTCACCCATAGTGACCCTACCGGCGGAATCCTGTACCCCTCGGCTGCTCCCTGTCGGAGTTGCGCACCGGCTTCCCAGCGATGGTTGGCGTACAACAGATGGAGGTATCCGGCGCCTTGTGCCAATGATACATCACTGTCAAATCCATCGGCGTAGGCCACAGCACGCTGACCGTTGATGCCCGCCTGCCAGCTCCAGTCGCTGCCCCAGGTGCCGGTAATTGTACCCTCTGTAATCCACGTGGTGGCGCCACTTCGAGCGGCGGGCATAGGCAGGCTGTCGTCATAGCGGAATGCCTCCTGCATAGCTGCGAGACGCCACTCCCACCGGTAGGCGGCGGCTTGATGCTGCCAGGTAGCCAGGGTGCGGAGGTTGCTGTCGAACTGCCGGGCTCCGTTCCATGTGCCACCGGTAGAAGGCGGCAGTGACCGGTCGGCTTCCTGCCACCATAGCCTTAGAATTACGACATCTTTTTTTGACAGGCGAAACGCATTTTCCTGAGCTACGTCGGTCTGTCTGATGCCGGCATGTGGCTGCCTATACCACATAGTGCCATCTTCATGCAATACCGGATAGTTGTTGAGTGCGCCTCGGTGTTGGAAGTGTGAGTGGCTGTACCAGCGCTTTCCACTCTGTTGCCAGGAAGCGGCCACGTTTTGTTGGCCGAAGCTGCCTTGCTGCAGTAATAGTCTTGCAGCAGCAGGCTGTTGCCAACGGATGGTCTGCCCGAGGTGGATGGCGCCCCCGATGGCACCGGAACCCCAAAGGGCAGATGAACCACCCAGCTGCACGCTTACGTCGTTGAACAGCCAGGAGGGCAGCAGGCTCAGATCGATAACGCCATTCATGGGGCTGTTGAGCGGAACACCATGCCATAATACGGCGGTATGTTGTGGGCCGGTGCCCCGGAGTGAGGGCAAGCTAAGGCCGGCAGGGCCATAGTCGCGGATGAACAGTCCGGCACCATAGGTAATCAGTTCGGCAACGGTTGGACATCCCTGCAGGGCTCTGTCAGTGGTGTCGATATCCAACAGGTGGTGGCCTTGGGCAAAACGTTGTAGTCTGTCGTCCTGGATCTCGGCAGCGGGCAGGTGAATCAACCACAGGCTATCCAACTGAGCCTGCACACCTGCACTAATGAACATACATAACCACACAAGGTGTCGCATACCGGTACTGATTTGATCCCGAATCAAATGCTCGACACTGCAGGCATGGAAAGGCGGAATAGATAGGATGCGATCCAATCTCCCGTCAAGCTTTGTCCCGAAGCTCCACACAGGCAGGGCCGTTACTGGCAGGTCTTCTGACTTGCTCCACCTTGTACGCCTTCCCATTTGCCCTGAGGCAGATAGTGGCTACTTGTACAAAGGCTGGCTTAGGAGCTTACAGCTGCGGGCACAGTTCCGGACTTACACCGGATTCCCTTTTCATCCACCGGATGGACGTACCAGCCGGCGGAACCAATAACCTGTCAAAAGTAGATAAATTTTTGGGTGGCCACAGAGCTGCATAACAATCTGTCCACATATCGACCTGGCCATAGTATGCTGTGGTAACTCTTTCCTAATTTTATCAACATGAAGAATCTTTGGAGAACAGTAGGGTGTGCCGCCTTGCTATGGCTAGCGGCCTGTGCACCAGCCCGTTTTGTAGAGCCGCTAAACAAAGGCGAGGTGGCAGTAGCCGGTAGTCTGGGTGGACCAGCCTTGCAAGTAGGTGGAACACCCTTAGTAACACCGCTTAGCAGTGTCGTAGCAGGATATGGCGTCAATGATAAACTGACCGTATTTGGAGGCGCTCACCTGACAGCAGCAGCGTTTGGGGTCATTCAAACTGAGTGGGGTGCTACCTATGACCTGTTGCAGCCTGAGGGAAACATTGCAGGGTTGTCCATAGGACTCAATACGCACACCGCCGTAGATGTGTGGGAGGGAAAATGGAAGTTCTGGCCGCAGGTGGAGGCAAACCTGCGTTGGCCGGCAGGGAAAAACCTGATCTATGCAGGGGCATCCAACTGGTTCGAGCCATCACCGGACAGATATCTTGGGGAGGAGCAGCATACCCACCTGATTCCTTCCGTGCAGCTGGGATACATCATCAAAGGTGAACACTGGAACATTGGCTTTGAAGGAAAATTCATTGCCCCCACTGAGCGGAATGATGGGGTAGCTGTAGACTGGTTAGGTGCAGGCAATACGGGTGCATTTGGTGTATATGTTTCATTACAGCGTAGCTGGAAGAAAAAGGATAGCGATGAGCAGGAATAGATTATGGATGCTGGTGTTGGTGACATTACTTACCGGCTGTTTCAGGTTGGATGGCTTCTTGTTCAATCCCGATCCTCCCGTACCGGAATACTTGCTGGATGGGTATACCGGTGAATCAGAACTGGAGGTAGGTGCAGCATATGATATCCCATCTTCCTTGTTGCACTTGTTTACGGTACAATCCGCCAATGGCAATACCATCCATGCCTTGTACATTGGTGACACTGCCTCTATTGCGGAGGATACAGTGATTGTATATTGCCATGGTAATAGGGGGCATATCGACTTCTATTGGAGTCGTGCCAAGTTGTTGTCGCATGCAGGAGGGGCACAGCGGTTCGGCGTCTTGATTTTCGATTATCAGGGATATGGATTATCCGAAGGTACGCCTGCTGAGCAACACTTGTATGACGACACAAGGGCAGTTCTCTCCTGGCTGCGGCAGCGTGGACTTACAGACGACAGGACGGCTTTGTACGGATACAGCATGGGCTCAACAGCAGCGACAGAGGTAATGGGCGATCTGGCGCGGGATGCCGGCTGGCTGATACTGGAGGCGCCGATTGCCAGTGGCAGCGTGTTGGTACAGGATGGCAGCTTGTTGGCCTTGCCGGCCTCTTATGTCATCGATCTTACCATCGATGTAGCCGAAAAAGTAAAAGACCTGTACCAGCCATTGCTCTGGATGCATGGCATGGATGATAAAACACTCTCCATTGAAACACATGGTGAGTTGATCTACAGACGGTCTGCATCAACTTACAAGCACGGTATCCGAATTCAAGATTGCGGACATACAGAGGTGCCGCTGAAAATGCAGTACGATAACTACCTGCTTACCATTGAACGTTTTCTGACCGGGGCGCTGTGATTGGTGCCTTTGCCGTATTTTTGGGAAAAAATGATTCCCTATGAAAGCTTTTCAATTATTCTGGTTGTCAGCAGCCATTATGGTGGCTGTTTCCTGTGGCAACAGTGAAAGTAATGGCACGGAAGCGATGGATACAGATTCCACTGCTGCGGCACAAGTAACAGACCCTTCTACGGGTTCATTTGGCGAAGCGATCACTGATGAAGGCGCTATTCCGGCTGCTGATGTGCTGACCATGTTGGCTGATAATGACTCTGTGACTGTAAAGTTGGCAGGAACAGTTGGAGAGGTTTGCCAGATGAAAGGATGCTGGATGACCATGGATCTGGGTAATGGCGAGTCTATGACGGTTAAGTTCAAGGACTATGCCTTTTTTGTGCCTATGGACTGCGGTGGCAAAGAAGCTGTGATGGAAGGAGTGGCCAAAAGAACCGTTGTTGGCGTTGATGAGTTGCGCCACCTGGCAGAGGATGCCGGCAAGTCGGCAGAAGAGGTAGCAGCCATCACTGAGCCGGAAGAGACGATTGAATTTATGGCCTCCGGAGTGATAATCCGTTAAAAGGTTTGTCATTTACCATGTAAGTGACTTATCTTTGCAACGCTTTTTAAAAAAGCGAACGACTCGGTAGCTCAGTTGGTAGAGCAATACACTTTTAATGTATGGGTCCTGGGTTCGAGTCCCAGCCGAGTCACACAAATTTTGAGAGGAGCCACTAACATGGTTCCTTTTTTTGTGTCAATTAGTGAAGAAGAATCGAGGCTGGGACGAGAAGCCTGTGCCGACAAATCCATAGCTCATAGATTCGACCGTGGGATTTCGTCGGTAAGTCCCAGCCGAGTCACACAAATTTTGAGAGGAGCCACTAACATGGTTCCTTTTT
>CAYYHM010000006.1:24925-30500 GCA_964471795.1 uncultured Chitinophagales bacterium
TTGTGTCAATTAGTGAAGAAGAATCGAGGCTGGGACGAGAAGCCTGTGCCGAGAAGCTGCGTATCCTATGGTTTCAACCGTGGGATACAGCACGTGTGATCATGCTACACGCTTGTTGTCGCTATTTTGGCATAAATGCCTCTACGGCAGTAATGAATTCAGTGGCAGATGGTTTGTAGCCGGTCTGGCCGAGCGTGTTGATCTGCATGTTGTTCGTAGTCTCATTCTTTTGCAGATAAAACACCCATACGGTAGGGTAGCCACGCACTTGCAACGCCTGTTGCATGCCTGCGTTCTGCTGACGGATTTCCTCGGGCAGCTGCTTCTTGCGGGGGAAGTCCAATTCAAGTAATACCACATTCTCAGCAGCCCAGGTCTTGAACTCTTCGGTATCGAAAACGGCAGCCTTCAGGCGGAAACACCAGCCACACCAATCGCTACCGGTGAAGTTGGCCATGATGGGTTTTCCGGTCTGAACAGATTGCTCATATGCTTCATTTACATTCACTAACCAGCCTTCGTTGGAAGCGGTATATGCTGATTGAGACCATACTGATAGGGATATCAATGATAGGAACAGCATGCCGATGATCTTCATGGGTACATGATTTTTGTAGCGATAATTACTACATGATGAACAATAAGTGATGTACAGATACAAAGGTAAAATAGTGCAGGCAACCTAGGTTACCCATACCATAGAATTCTATACACAATGCAAACGCCCAATAATCATACCATAGTTTCCATAGCCCATATTTTCCTGAAAATTATAATGGGCATCGTTTCTCTGCAGTAGTCCAATTCAAGGGGTTTGTGTACTTTTACACTCCGTTTTATAAGCGGATATATGCCCAGGTGGTGAAATTGGTAGACACGCCATCTTGAGGGGGTGGTGACCGCAAGGTCGTGCTGGTTCGAGTCCAGTCCTGGGCACCAGATATACAGAAAGCGTCTTGTAAAAGGCGCTTTCTTTATTGGTGGTTATTCCTGCAGCGCTATGCCGTCCAGTCTGCTTTTCCAATGTGCCCTTACCGAGTCGAATGCCGGTCGGTAAGCTTCCTTAACCGGCTCCGAAGGTGGAATCCTTTCTCGCAGTGGGTCAACTTGCTCACCATTCTTCCAGAATCGATAGCATACATGTGGGCCGGTAGCCAGACCGGTGCTGCCCACATAGCCTATCACCTGTCCCTGACGAACACGCACGCCCTTGCCGATGCCTCGGGCAAACCGCGACATGTGCAGGTATTGCGTTGTGTAGGTGCCATTGTGCCTGATCTTTACATAATTGCCGTTGCCGGAGGTATAGCCGGCCTCGATTACAACACCATCACCGGTGGACATGATTTCTGTACCATGAGGCGCTGCATAATCTGTGCCCAGATGCGGACGGTTGGTGCGCAACACCGGGTGTAGCCGGTTTCTGCTGTACCGTGACGTGATGTTGGAAAACTTGACAGGCGCCTTCAGAAATGCCTTTCGCAAGCTGTTGGCTTCATCATCAAAGTAGTCTGCCTGATCGCCACCCTCAAACCAATAGGCATAGTATGGACTGCCGAAATGCTCGAACCAAACGGCCTTAATGGCACCGATTCCTACAGGCTGGTCGTCTACCCACTTCTCGTCATATACCACCTTGAACTTATCATTCTTTTGTATCCTGTAAAAGTCAATGGTCCAGGCATACACATCACTCATGGTAAGTGCCAGCACCGGGCTGGCGCCGGCTTCTTCAATCGATTTGTACAACGAGGATGTTATCACGCCCGAAGCGGTCTTCTCCTTATAAGTAACCGGCCGTTGCTGCACAGTTACCTGTATGGAATCCCTGTTTCTGAAGTCATATACCACATATTCCAGGGCATTGGGCTCGTAGATGAAGCATTTGGCTACAGAGTCAGCGCCAGTCAAAACACAATACGGTTTACCGGACTGCAACTTTCGCACATCAAATACAGGTTGCGCAGCTTCACTGATCCGGTGAATGGTGCTTGCATCAATCCCATACCGGTTCAGGATTGTACTCAGGAAATCGTTGTTGCCGAATGATGCATCAAAAAACAGGAAGGAATCCACCTCAAAGCCATACCTGGTCTGGATAGTTGCTTCTTCCAACAAATATGCCTCATCGTCGTTCTGACCCTGTCCTTGCGGCTTGTTGTCACAACTCCACAATGCTACTATCAGTAGCCATCCTGTCAGCCATCTCATGACGCAAAAATAGTTGCTGATAAACTGTCTGCCTGTTAATAAATGCACAATAAAAAGGCTGTTGTATCAAAGATCCCACACAGTCAGCCGCTTGGGCCGAATGTATTTCTTCAAATTGATCCAAAAGGCGAGAACGAGGTAGATAATGATAGGCGAGCCAAACGTGAAGAAGGTGGCATAGATGAAATAGATGCGAATTACACGCGACGGGATGCCCATTTTCTCGCCGAGATAGGAGCAAACTCCAAATACCCTCGTTTCTACGAACTTTCTTAGTTTAGTCATAAGCAGTGCACTACCGGTAAAGGTACACCATCAGATGCATTTTGGTTCCCATTATCGCTGTAGCAGGTGATTCCCTATGCTGCACTGCAGGCATCTTTTCTGATCACAATATTGTTGCTTCAATAGCAGGGCAGCTTGTGTTTGTCCGGCATCGGTCAACGGACCGATCAAGGGTGTCCACTTTCTGATCAGCTGATTGTCTTCCGGAGGTAACGCCATCATCCAGTCAAGGGCTTTCTCTTCCAGTGATGCTATTCCTTTTCTGCGTCCGTATACAAACAGGAACGGGATGATGACGTTAATCAGCAGACCTGTAATGGTCATCTTACCCGGTTTTCTGCTTCTGACCTCAGCAGGCTGATCGAAGCGGTAGTGGGTGGTCCAGTATTCTGAGACCTCTACGGAAAGGAGGCGCTGAATGGTGTCAATGGAGTCAGCCTCAATCACCGGCATCAGCAGGTGGGGCATGGTATGCAACAGCGCAGCCAGTTGTGCCAGTCGTAGGGTAGGGAAGTTGGCGGGTCTCAATCGCATGAACTTCCACGATGTCCCCGGCATGGGTGTCAAACTGTATTTCTTTCGCCAGAAATCGTACTCCCGTTGCAGTTGAATCGGGTAGTCATCACGAAACACCTGCGCCAGCATACCCGATTGTCCGAAAAGGATGGCCTCAAGAACCATTTGTTGTTCCCGATGCTTGCGCAGGATCCTGAGTGGCGTCAGTCGGGCCAGCATCTCCATGGGTAGGCTGTTCACCTTCATGCCCATGTACCGGCACAGTAGTCTGTAGTACACCTCCTCCCAGTCATTGTCCGTCTGATTCAGCAACGTATCTATTTGTTCCTGCCTTTGCTCCAGCCGTTCCACCAACAGCCGCTCTAGCCAGCTGCTTACCACAAATGGGTCAGCATCCCTAATCATCGGATCGCAGGCGATGGGGTTTGGATTTTCCAGAAAGCGATGGTACTGATGTACTACCTGCCAGTCCAGCAGGTGTTTCAGTTCCAGCGTGGGCAGCGGAGCACCTGTATGGGATGGAATTTCCCTGTCATGTTGATACACCACATGCAGAATAACATTGTGGTAGGCGGCATCCTCCTCATGACGATGCAGCAGCCAGTCGGAGCTCTTGATGTGGATTTCTACGTCACCAGCCCAGATAAGGTCGCCAATCTGCAGGCGTGCATTGGTGAAATCAGGACCGGCATGGGTGTTGTGTGTGCCGGTTGACAAGATGCGGATAGGCTCACCTGCTGTGGTGGTGAGTGCTACAGCGGCATACTTCCGGTATTGCCAGATGTAGTGGAGTAGGTCTTCTTTCATGGGGTATTTGCCTTCAGCAGTAAGGAGCCATCTGCTGTTGCAACTGTCGGGCCTCATGGGCCGCAGCGTCAGCAAAGGCTTCACTGCTATCGGCATACAAGATAGAGCGTGAGGCATTGATAAGCAAGCCTCCCTCATCATTCTTTCCGTATTGGCACACGCTGATGAGGTCGCCTCCTTGTGCCCCTATTCCCGGTACCAGCAGGAAATGATGGGGTAGTAACACCCTGATTTGGCGGAAAGATTCTGGATGAGTAGCGCCTATCACATACATCAGATTGGCGGGAGTGCCCCATTTGCTCACTGCAGTCAAGACCTCCTCAAACAACGAGTTACCATTGGAAAGTGTCAGTTGCTGGAAGTCGCTGCTGCCCTTGTTGCTTGTGAGCCCCAGCACGATGGCCCATTTCCCCGGAAACTGCAGGAATGGCGCAACAGAGTCCTCACCCATGTAAGGTGCCACGGTAACAGCGTCACAGTTCAGCGTTTCGAAAAAGGCCCTGGCATAATAGGTGGAGGTGTTGCCAATGTCGCCCCGCTTGGCATCGGCAATGATGAAATGATCGTTGCCTATGTAGGATATGGTTTCCTGTAGTACCTGCCAGCCTTCAGCACCCATCCACTCGTAAAATGCCAGATTCGGTTTGTAGGCCACACAGTACGGACGGGTAGCATCGATGATGGCCTTGTTGAATGTAAGCATACCCGCTGCCGTACGGGGCAGATGAGCAGGCAGTTTTTGCAGGTCAGTGTCCAAACCAACACAGAGCATGCTTTGTTTTTTCCGGATTTGCTGAACGAGGTGCTCCCTTTGCATGGGGCAAAACTACTGACAAATGTGGTAGCTGCAGGTACTACAGTGAGCTGTTGTCTGCATCACTCAGGTTAATGGCTTCCACCCGTAATAGTTCCGGCATGATTTTCTTGATGGTTTCCTCCACGCCGGCCTTCATGGTCATGAAACTCATCGGGCAGGTGACACAGTTGCCAAGCAGTCGCACTTTCACCACATTGTCATCGGTTACCTCCACCAACTCTATGTTGCCACCATCAGCGATGAGGTAGGGGCGAAGCGATTCCAGAGAGGCCTCAATTCGGGTCAGTAGATCATTGGTTGCAGGCATGGGGCAAATTTACACACTGATTGACACACGTTGGGTAGGAGATAGGTTAGCATTTCGGATGGACACCTGTTGTGCAACGGACTGAGCCAGCTGGTCGAAGGCGGCTGCTACGATGGGTTCATCAGCAATAGCAGCCGGGACACCATTGTCGCCCCCCTCCCGGATGGACTGTACCAATGGGATTTCACCCAACAGGGGCAGGTTGAATTGGTGGGCCAGCAGCTTGCCCCCATCCTTACCAAACAGGTAATACTTGTTGTCCGGCAGCTCTGCCGGGGTAAAGTAGGCCATGTTTTCCACTACACCCAATACGGGTACTTTCACCTGACCCATCCCAAACATGGCGATTCCTTTCCGGGCATCGGCCATGGCTACTTCTTGAGGTGTGGTCACGATTACAGCACCTGTCACCGGCAAGGTCTGTACGAGTGTGAGGTGGATATCTCCGGTGCCTGGTGGCAGATCTATCAGCAGGTAGTCAAGCTCGCCCCATTCTACATCGGTGACAAACTGTCTGAATGCGGAAGATACCATGGGGCCACGCCAAACCACGGCTTGCATTTCGTCTACCAAAAAACCAATGGACAACACCTTTAAGCCGAAACGCTCCAAGGGGATGATCTTATGCTTGC
>CAYYHM010000006.1:30600-33387 GCA_964471795.1 uncultured Chitinophagales bacterium
CCAATGGACAACACCTTTAAGCCGAAACGCTCCAAGGGGATGATCTTATGCTTGCCATTCATTTCAACCACTTCCGGACGAGCACCTTTCAATCCCATCATCACAGGGAGCGAGGGCCCGTGGATATCGGCATCAATGATGCCTACACGTGCGTTTTGTTTGGCCAGCGAGAGCGCCAGGTTTACGGTGACCGTAGACTTACCTACACCACCTTTGCCGGAAGCCACGGCAATGATGTTTTTAACACCCGGTAGCAGGTTCAGGTCGCCACGCATAGTAGTAACCCGGCTCGTAAAGTTGATCTGTACCGATATGTCCGTTCCCAAATCTTCCTCCAGCGCCGCACGGCAGTCAGCATCCAGTTTTTCCTTCATCGGGCATGCAGGAGTGGTCAGAACAATCGTGAAACTGATGGAGGTCCCCTCGATCAAGATGTCCTCAACCATCTTCAGGGTAACGAGGTCCTTCCGAAAGTCAGGGTCTTCTACTCTTTTGAGGGCTTCCAGTACCTGATGTTGTGTAATGGTCATAGCGGGTGCAAAATTACAACATACAATAGCAAAGGGTGGGGTATGGTTCAACGATTTGGAAGAAATTGATAATCAACGCAGTTCGGTGACGGAAAGGCTTGTTTTTCTCGGTAAAAACGCCTAATTTGAAGACATTCGTTAACCTCAAATTTATTAGCCATGGTCATTTCATTCGATGAGCTGCGCAGGATCAAAGACAGCCTGCCAGATGGCAGTATTCACCAAATAGCTCAGGAACTGGGTATTACTGATGAAACTGTCCGTAACTATTTTGGTGGGTACGATTTTGATCACGGCAGCCCGGGTGACGTGCATTTTGAGAAAGGCACGAACGGAGGATATGTAAAGATTGAAGACCCCTCCATATTGGAAGCTGCCATTCGAATCATCGATGAGCATCATGTGCATCATTGATCATTTACCCGTAAAAAAAGCCGCAATTGCGGCTTTTTTTATGCTCGGATTGTACTAAATATGGTTTGAGGTACATCCTGGAATACTGCCGGCAGCTGCTGATTCTACGCAGGTTCCTGCAGGTAGTATGACTTCACTACCATTAATGATGTGCCTCCTCCTGAGCGGCATAGGCAGCGATCAGCTTCTGCTGTTCCTCGTATGGCACCGGTGCATATTCATCGAAACTATGCATGTGTCGGGCTCTTCCTTGCGACAAGGATCTGAGGGTAGAACTGTACTTATACAGGTTGGATAGTGGTATTTTGGCAATGATCTTTTGGTAATGACCATCAGAGTCCATACCTGTAATGATGGCCCGCCGCGTTTGCAAGTCACTCATTACATCTCCCATCACCTCATCGGGCACCAATACTTCCACTTTGTAGATGGGTTCCAGGATCTTCGGATCTGCCTCCTGAAAGGCTTGTTTGAAGGCCATCATGCCGGCAGTCTTGAAGGCGGCATCATTGGAATCCACGGGGTGCATCTTGCCGTCATACACCGACACACGTACGTCGCGCACATAACTGCCGGTAAGGGGCCCTTCCTTCATCTTTTCCATCACACCTTTCTGTATGGATGGCAGGAATCGGGCGTCGATGGCACCCCCTACAATACAATTGAGGAATACCAGCTTACCACCCCACGGCAACTCATGCTCTTCCCGGCCTCTTACGGTTAGCCCTGCAGGATCAGGCATACCCTCAACGTAGGGTTCTACCCGCATGTACACCTCTCCAAATTGGCCGGCGCCACCTGATTGTTTCTTATGCCGGTAGTTGCTCTCCACAGCTTTCTGAATGGTTTCGCGGTACGGAATCCGGGGCTCGTCGAATGCTATCTCCAGTTTGTACAGGTTTTCCAGTTTCCAGCGGGCAATGGCCAGCTGCATCTCTCCCTGCCCATGCAATATGGTTTGCCTGAGTTCCTGAGATTGTTCTATGAGCAGTGAAGGGTCTTCGTCGTGGAGGTGGTGCAGGGCAGCAGCGAGTTTGTCTTCCTCGCCCTTTCGCAGCGAAGAAACCGCTACCCGAATACGTGGTTCCGGAAACTCAATCGGCTGAATCACCAAGTCCGTTCCCTTTTCATACAGTGTATGATTGGTGTGTGTGTTCTTCAGCTTTACGGTTGCTCCTATATCTCCGGCTTCCAGACTTTCCACGTTTTCCCGGTTTTTGCCTTGCATAACGAACAATTGATTGATGCGCTCCGTGTTGCCGGTCTTACTGTTCACCAAATCGGTGCCGGAACTGATGGCTCCTGAACAAACCTTGAAGAATGACATCTCTCCCAGATGTGGTTCTGAGATCGTCTTGAATACAAACAAGGCGGCAGGCCCATTCGGGTCACAAACCAATTCGCCTCCGTTCACCAGTGGTAATGGTTTCATCTCGTTGGCAGATGGTGCTACATTGTCTATGAATCCCATTAATCGTCCACTGCCCATGTTGTTCTTGGCAGACACGCAGAAAAGTGGAAACAACTCATGCTTCAGCATGGCGATCTTCAGGCCTTTTCGCATCTCGTCTTCGTCCAGGCTGCCCTTCTCGAAGTACAACTCCATGAGTCCCTCATCGTTTTCGGCAATGGACTCCACCAACTCATTGTGCAGTCGGTTGGCTTTTTCCTGCTCACCTTCGGGGATGGGTAGCTTTTCGGGCTTGCCGCCTTCTGCCGGAAAGCGGTACATCGTCATCTTGAGTACATCGATGATGGAGTTGAACTCTGCACCGGTAACCAGCGGATACTGCACCACGGTTACCTTGTGGCCAAATCGTTCTTTGGCCTGCTCCACTGTCTT
>CAYYHM010000006.1:33487-68465 GCA_964471795.1 uncultured Chitinophagales bacterium
ACCGTGTCGATTGACTGACACCCATTGTCGTCGGTGACGAGCAACGTATAGGTTGTCTGCTGCAGCGGACCGGCTACAGGATTGGGCGAGGCCGGGTCGTTGAGGCGATAGTTGGGCGACCACTGGTATTGTGTGCCACCGCTTCCATTCAGCACGGTTGTGGCGCCAATCAGTATGGTGATGGTGTCACCGGCTTCGGCAGGTGGTAAAGGGTTCACCGTTACTTCTACAAATCTGTCTACCACACAACCACTGGCCGTATCGGTGATGGTGACCGTGTATAGGGTTGTCTGGTCAGGAACAGCGGCTGTGATGGCTTTGTCCGGATCGGACAGGGATGGTATGGCAGGTTCCCATCGGTAGGTAGTGCCGCCGGTAGCCTGCAGGAATAGTCCTTCACCCACACAAATGGCTGTGTCTGCAGACACGGTAGTAGACAGTATGTCAACTGCTACGGTTACAGTGTCAAAAATCGTACATCCGAACTTGGAGGTGGTGCTCACTTGATAGGAGGTGGTCACCTTAGGGGTCACCAGCAGGCTGTCACCCATCACTGGCGGGTTGCTGCTACCCAGCTCTACCCATGTGTACTCGAAAGCACCGGGTGGCGGTGGTACTACGGCAAACATCATGTTGGGCACTTCCTTGTAGGCTACGTTTGGCGTAGCAATGTCACAGCCTATCGTGTTAACACCGTATCCGCGGATTACCCCGTCGTAGCTCACATTGGCAACATACACCTCGTCAATGCTGCCGATGAATACATTGTCCGGATTGTCCCAGCAGAATTCTACAATCAAATTGCTGACACCATCCCAATCAAAGGTATTGTCGAGCGTGAAATAATTCCAGCCACTCTGACTACTGTATTGTGGGGTTGAATACACGATGGAGGTCCCCACCTCGAAGTTGTTACGGGTTAAGGTGCTTACCTGCGTGCAGGCGATTTTGATAGTAAAGTTGTCGACACCACGGATGGTGTTTTTAGCACCCAATTGCAATCCCAGCCCGGTAATGATGCCGGTTTTCATGCCGGCAGCACGCAGGTCGGAGGCAAGGTATAGCGCCTGATAGCGCATATCTGTCACATTTCCCTGGAACATGGAAGACTTCACGGCCAGGTCACCATCATCTTTCCAGACAGTGTCCGGCGCATATAAGGTAAGGGTGTTGTTCAGCCCGCAGTTTAGCGCCAGGTCCGGTGCTATGCCGGTGGCGCCTACTGTGAGTAACACCGGCGTGGTGTCGCACAAGAGGGTGTCAGGTGATGTCAGCAGCTCTGTGGAGTCAACGAATATGGTCATGTTTCTTTCGGAGATACAGCCATTGTTGTTGATGACAATATTGTAGTTGGTGGTGGAGGTAAGGCCCGAAATTACCGGGTTGGGGCTTGTCGGATTATCGAGACCTAGCGCAGGGTTCCATGTAATTTGATAGCCTGTTGTCGGCTGACTACAGATGCCAAATCGAAGATTGGGACGTCTGTTGGAAGGTAAAGGAATCAACAGGTCGCAGCCGGGACCTGAGCTATTGCTGAGGCGGAACAGGGTGGTAGGCTTGGAGGTAGGGGAGTAGAACACGAAATCACTGTTCGGGCCTCCCACTACCGGGTTGCTGAAACAGATGTCGATGATCAGGTTGGTAAAGCCATCCCAGTCGTAGGCATTGGTGAGCTGATAGGTGTTCCAACCGGAGGTGGTGTTGACCGTAGCCGGGCCATATACCACCGTGAGGTTTTCTTCGAATACATTGCCGATATTTTCTTGGTCTACACACGCCATGCGGATCGTATAGTCCAAATAGGGTCTGGTGCTGAGTTTGTTGGCCACTTCAAATGATATCTCTGAAATGGTTCCACCAAAGATGCCAAGTTGGTTCAGCTCATCCCGCGACACCATAATCTGCATCCGGCTGAATTTATAAAGCCCCTGATAGGGTGTAGGGATGTTGGTGAACAGGGTCTCCTCTCCAATCCTCACCAGCCGCTCGTTTCCGTTGCAACCTGTAGGTGAGATGCCACAAAGGCTGGGGGAAGAGAACATCTCTACCTGTACCTTGTCCGTGGTGTCGCGACACAGTGCAATCTTGTCCACAAACAGGTTTACCCGCGGCGCTTCTCCGGCAATGACTACGCTCACGGTATCTTTTAGCTCGCATCCATCCTTGGAAACGGCTGTCAGCGTATACTGGGTAGTGTAGAAGGGGGTGGCAATTACGGAGGCAACGCCGTTGGTGTCCAGTTTGTAATTGGGTGACCATGCCATATCGAATGGTCCGAAAGCGGGGTCAGGTGAGAAGATAAGCTGTGTTGTGTCAAACCGGCAGATGGTGTCATTGCCGCTAAGTGTGTAGGAAAAGCTAGGCACTACCTCTACCGTAACACTGTCTATTCGATTGCAGTCGCTGCTTACCGTGTAGGTAGTGGTCACTACAGGCTGTACCAAAATCCAACTGCTATCGGGTGCCGCATCCACAATGGTGCTGCGGGGTTGCCAGCTGAAGACACTTCCCCCCTTAGCGGTGAGTTCTACGGGTCCACCTACGGTGCAGAATTTCTTGTCAGGACCTGCAGACACTTCATTCAAGACATTGATTTCGTAAGCGATGGTCTGCTGAGCGGTTACCGGACAGTTGTTGTCCTTTACGGTTACCACAAAGAAGTGTCTGCCAATGTCCGCAGCGGTAGGCGTCCACGAGAAGCTGGCTGTAGCAGGATTGACGCCGGTCGCAGACCAGGTGCCTCCGGTAAAGACCGTATCAAAGTTGGAGGTAATCACGAGGGAGTCAAGGGCATTTCCATCAGTGCCTACGACGTCGAAGGTGATCAGGTTGCCGGGACAAACCCCCATCTTAAAGGAGTCGATGATGTAACCGCCACCACCCGGATTCCGATAGGGCGACAATTCGGGTACAATCTGATTGTTGGGGCAGTCAATTACCACTACTTGTATATCGCGGATCGTCTGACCCACCAGCACCCCATTCCTGTATTCGGAGACACGGATTACTGTTACGGCATTTTGAACCTGATTTGGCACCAGATTGATCTGTCCATTGGTTTGGTTGAACTGGAAGCCTGTCAGGGTAGACAAAGGGTTAGCAATGGAGTAGGGATTTACGAATGGTATAGGCGACCCTCCAAAGGTCATGGGGTTGATGAGTTCATAGTAGAGCGAATCGCCATCAGGCTCAATCACCCCGTGGTTGTAGCTGTAGGGCTGGTCGCGGCAGATATAGGGGGTAGGCAGCTCTGTGAAGTCAGGCGAGTTGTTGCAAAGACCATTCATGTTGTTGATCAACACTGACAGGTACATGTCCTGAGAGCCCGGCGATTGCAGGTTGGTGATGGAGTTGTTGCGGCAGCATAGTGAGTAGCTAACCTGCCAGTTGGCGCAGGCACCGGTAAGGGTCAGCACGCCTTTGTAGGTGTACACTTCCACACCGGGGTACAATGGATTGGGACAATTGGCAGGTGGGTTGCTGTTGCATTCCGAGCAATTACGAAGGGGAGGGCACAGTGGTGTCACTTCCAGCGCAAAGGCAGCTCCTACCGGATTCAGTGTAGCGGTGATTGTTTGTCCGTTACAGGTATTCAGTGCATTAATAGAAACAGTGGATGGTGCTGATACACCGGTACAGTCGCGGTAAAACCGCATGGTCACTTCGTATTGGTTGTTGCCCAGACAGCGGTAGGATAGGTCTGCCCCCATAGCATGGGTGGCGAATGCCCGCTGGAATGGAACAAGTAAAAGTATGAGTAGTATGGGGATGCGGAGTAGCAGTCTGCTCATTGAAAGACTTATATGGCTTTAAAAATACCAAAACCAACCAGAATGTGTGGCTTACAAGTAGATCATGGAGTTTTTTACCTCCTGATTCTAAATGGCTAATTAGCGCCTCAGTATGAAGCCCGTAGGATGTAATCCTGTTTGCCAGCTCAATGGTCTGCCTGGTGTACCGCTTCTACAATCGATTTGGTTGAAAGATCCTGCATACAGGCAAAATGCCCTTTCGGGCAGGCGCTATGGCCCAGCTTGCTGCAAGGTCTGCAGGAAAGCGATCCGTTTTCGATGATGGCAAAGGAGGTGCTGTCGTCGGGGCGATACGGATACATGCCAAACGCAGGAACGGTGCTGCCCCAGATGGAAACGATGGGCTTTCGTAATGCTGCGGCAATATGCATCATGCCGGTATCCGGTGTAACTACTGCACTGGCATTCTGCAGCATCAGTGCACTGCCATGAAGGGAAAGGCGTCCGGCCATGTTGGTCACCTGCTGTGGGAATTGCGATTGCAGTTGCATGCCCAATGCTTGTTCCCGTTTGCCGCCAATCAGCACCACCTGTTGCAAGTGTGGAATCAGCTCTGTGAGCTTGGATGCCGGCATGGCCTTCGTAGCATAGGTTGCACCCAATACCACGGCAGTATACGATGCAGGGATTGGCTGCTGCAGCGCCTGCAGCTCACCACTTGCCTCGGGTCGGATGAAGAAATCCAGGCCATTCCCATCATTGGTTACGCCAAGCTTTCGTACAGCCTGAAAGTACCGATCCACAATGTGTGTATCCGGTAGTCTGTTTTGTTTGGTGCGTACCAGCCACCATTTGGCCAGATTCAACTTTGGGAAGGCGGCGGATGGCCTGCTCAGCAAGGCTTTGATGAGCCAGGTACGTTGGTTGTTGTGCAGGTCAACCACAAAGTCAAACTGCTCTCTACTAAGTTGCCGCGTAAACAAGAGTAATGAGCCTTGTAAAGTGTGTATAGTGTGGATGTGTGGATTGCCTGACAGGACATCAGCAAAGGCAGGCTTGGTGGCAACATGTACCTCAGCGTCCGGTATCTGCTTCGCCAGACATCGTATGACCGGAGTCGTGAGCACAATATCTCCAATGGAGCTGAACCGAAGAACCAATATTTTTTTGGTTGCCATACGATTACTTGCCTGTTGTCGGATGCTGAAGGTAACGGGCAGCCTCATCTGCATAGCTTTCAACCCCTGCTTGTATGGCAGCCACTTTTTCGGGTGTCAGGGTCTTTACAATCCTTGCCGGTGCGCCAAGTACCAAAGAATGATCTGGAATCTGCATGCCTTCTGTAACGAGCGCATGTGCACCTATGATACAACCATTGCCAATTACAGCATGATTCATGATGGTAGCGCGCATTCCAATCAGGTTGCCGTCACCGATTGTGCAACCATGTAAGATGGCGCCATGCCCTATTACGTTCCTTGTGCCCACAGTCAGCGGTACTCCTTCGTCTACATGTAGGATGCAGCCGTCCTGGATGTTGGTATAGGCACCGATATGGATGGAGTCGTGGTCGGCACGGATAACGGCATGGTACCAGACCGATGAAAAGTCACCCAAGTGTACCCGGCCTATGACAACTGCCCCCGGAGCGATGAATACCTCCTGTCCGGTAGTGACCATTGATTGTAGTGCTGAAAAATAGGAGTTCATACGTACAAAAGTAGGAGATGCTTGTTACATCCTATTTTTGCGATTAAATGAATTATAAATGCTTGGATTAAAGTTACCTACCGACCCCCGTTGGACCAATCTGGCCGAAATTCAGCTGAGTGATGTGCTTACAGACCATGCCTATTGCGAGCAGAAAGCTGCCAGTGCCTGTATCAGCCTCATTCAGCAGTTTCCGGAACGCAAGGAGTTGGTGGACAAGCTGGCGCCAATCGTAACTGAGGAGTGGGGTCATTTCCGTATGGTGATCCGCGAAATGGACAAGCGGCAGATACCATTGGGGAAGCAGCGGAAGGATGAGTATGTGAATGCCTTGCAATCATTTGTGGTGAAAGGTGGCAGCAGGGATGCGCAGCTGTTGGATCGACTGCTGTTATCCGGCTTGATCGAAGCGCGCAGCTGCGAACGATTCCGGTTGTTGTCAGAGGGGCTGCAGGAACCCGCACTTCGAGATTTCTATCGGCAGTTCATGGTGTCGGAGGCAGGTCATTATCGGTTGTTTCTCGATTTGGCCCGTTTATACTTCCCGGCTGAACAAGTTAAGGTTCGGTGGCAACAATGGCTCGATTATGAAGCAGAAGTGATAAAAAATATGACTATTAGGGGCGACCGAATGCACTAGAATTAATGAGTAAGGTATCGGTACGCAATGTGTTTAAAACTCAAAAATGATACATAGATCCGCAAAACAAACATCTTCTAAGTAGGAATAATCAGCCTTAAATCTCCATTTAGCCTTTAAATATTGTATTTTACACGCAAAAACTTACATAGAGACATTTGAATTTTTTTGATAAAAAAATCGATGAAGGTTGCACAATTCGCCGACGGGCTCTATCTTTACTATGTCGAGAATACTTTGAAATTGGTCGAGTAATTCACTACTTTTGCCGATCGAAATCAGATCCCATCACGAGTTGGGATATTTTTGAGACACAACATTGAAGTAAGATAGTAACGATATATACGTGGGGTATTTTTGGGAAGGGTTGTCAGGTTTCTGACAACCTTTTCTAATTCTAGGAGGTCATGATACTCGATCCAGCTAGGTATCTCCTGCCAGTTCCTCCATCGCCACCATTTAGGTGATTACCCTTTGTTCCATGAAGTGGGTCGATACTGTCTACGGTTTCAACGCCGGGTTTCCAAAGTCGATACTGACGGAAATAGTTGTTCACGTGGGAGGATTGGTTTGCAGAAACCGGATGTTTCGTTGTAGTCCTGACATTTTGGTACGCTTCACTGCACTGTGTCGAAACAATTGTGTGAACACCTCCTGCGTCAGCTCTTCCCAGTCTTGTTTCGTCATATCAAGTAGCCCATCGGCAGGCTGTAGCCGCGGCTCCTGATGCCGCTGGGCAAAACGGTTCCAGGGACAAACTTCCTGGCAGATATCGCAACCAAAGGCCCAGTTCTCCATCTTTCCGGCCATGTCGGCAGGCAGTAGGGCATCCCGCAATTCAATCGTCAGGTAGGAGATGCACTTTGAGGCATCCAACGTGTAAGGCGCTATGATTGCATCGGTTGGACAAGCGTCGATGCATTTCGTGCAGCTGCCACAATAATCTTTGATGGGGCCATCAGCTTCCATCTCCAGTGTGGTTATCCATTCAGCCAGAAAGAAATAGGAACCGTGTTGTCGGGTGATCAGGTTGGTATGCTTCCCCTGCCAGCCCACTCCTGATCTGACTGCCCAGGCTTTTTCCAGAACCGGTGCAGAGTCCACGAAGATTCTGCCATCTACTTCACCCCATTCCTCTTCCACCATGCTGAGCAATGTCCGTAGCTTATCTTTTAATACAAAGTGGTAATCTTCGCCATAAGCATATTGTGAGATCCTGGGCGATTCCTTGTCGACAGGCAGCTCCGGATTATGATAGTTGAAGAGAAAGGTTACTACCGTCTTAGCACCATCAACCAGTTTGGTAGGGTCAACTCTTTTGTCAAAGTGATTTTCCATCCAGGCCATCTTACCATGATAGCCTTGTTGCAGCCATTGCTCCAACTTCCGGGCCTCCTCGTCAAGTTGGCCTGCCTTGCTGATGCCGGTATATTGAAATCCCAGTTCACCGGCAAATTGCTTGACCAGTGCAGCGAGTTGAGCAGCAGGTTGGGGCATGAATCTGCGAACTATTTCATCTCGATAATCTGATACCCCCGTGTGTCGAACATGTCGGGTCTATCCACCTCCGAAACGTCCTTAACCCGGATCGTGCGGCTCGCACTTCCGTCCTGTGCAGCGTATTCCAGTAACATGGGGAAGCCTTCTATTCCGTTCAGTTGCGTTAATCCTGCGAGCCCTGCGCTTTGTAATGGTCCACGCAACGGCGATAATATCTCATTCCAGGTAATGGGCATGTCTCCGGTAGTCCAAATGTTGATTTGCTGCTCTTGCCAGGTGGCGGAATATCCCATGCAAGGCTTTCCCTCAATGGTCTTACGTTCACCGTTGGGCGTAAACTGCACATCATCAGATACAGCTCTTGCCTGTTCTAAAATGGGCTGATTGGCAGCGTTTTTCGACATCATCATGGTGAGTAAGGACGCCATGTGATAGGGGAGTGTATACCCCGACTTTACCGAGCCCTCTTTCACCAATAAAGTGATGACCTGTTTTTGCTCGTCTATGATCAATCTTGATTCAGGAGTACCCTGCTGTGGAGGCAACAATACAGCAGTTTGTGTCCCTTTCTTGGCAATCTGAGTTACCAGCGGCGGAAGCGCGCCTTCCTGCATCAACACGGAAAATGAGATGATTTCCTGCGAAATGCCGGATTGTGCAATCAGTAAAAGTGCTGTCACTATTAGCGTTCTTACCATTGTCTTTTCTTTGATGTATGAGAGAGATAGTAGCCTGTTAGCCCGCTGATTCCGCCGATTATGCCACCCAAAGTAGCGGTAACAACGATCAGAGCCGGAGCAGGTAATCCGAATAGGGTGGCAATTTTATCGCCCATAAGTCCTGTTGAACCATATTGAATCAGCAACGTGTGAATCAGCCACACCAGAAATACGCCTATACAACCGATGGCAAATGCCTGTCCCCCCTTTTTGGCGAACAAAAGCCCTGCAGCGAATGGTATGATGGCAACTGACCACCACGGAAAGAACGACTGGATAGCAAAAGTTAGTATGGCGACCGCACCGCTTAATAATATTGTCTTCATGGCTCAGCGAATGGTGGTTTGATGAATGATTCTGTCATCAGTGGCATCTTTATCCCGTAGCAACAATAGCCGGTAATACCTGCCCTGTTTCCAATAGTCAACAAAGCTGTTGTACCAGGGGCTTCCGGGGTTCCCTGACTGACCGCCCGGATATAGGCCCCAAGCTTCTATGCCTTCGGGTTGTAGGGAGGCTACCAGCCGCCAGCTCGCACCGTGCGTGGATGTGTTGGCATTCAGGATTCCTCTGCCACCACCTACGGCTACCTCCTGGCTAAACGGCGTGAGGGCTCCAATCCAGTGCGCTATGGTCGTGTTCTTGTAGGCAGCCCATGTTAGTGGGTTGCCGGTGCTTTGCTTCCAGTCTTCGATGTCTTCGACAGCCCGCAAGGCGGCCATCCTGATGATGTCCCCACCGGTCTCAATCGCTGCAGTGGAATCGATATCGAAGTAGGGGTTATCCGGATAGGTTACCAGCCCTGTTAGCAACAGGTGATCGGCCGGCATAGCTACACGAACACCATATGCCCCCTGCTCATCGTGGCATAGTGATTCAATGGCGTTCCACCAGGCTTCAAAGTAACAAGCCGGCACGGAATGCACATCGTTCTCGTAATCCCATTGCATCAGCTCATCAATCATTTCCTGTACACCAGCAGCAGTTCCTGCCTGACCCTCCAGGGTTGCCAGCAGCACCGGAACAGCCTCCTCTGCAAACAGGTTGTAGTTGTCGTTCTGAAAATTCATCATATCCTCCACCGTAACTACGGAATCACCGGCCAGCAAGTGGTTGATGCGCCGGTTCCTGAAGAACTCGAAGATGCCCTGGTAATAATAGGGATAACTGCTATCGGCAGCATGCTGATTGGCGCTGCTTACGAAGCCCCTTGTGGGATTCTTGTAATGTGGGTTTTGATCCTTGGGAATGTATCCTTGCCATTGCTGACTGGACTGGCTGCCATCCTGCACAAATTTACCTTGACCGGGTGCCAGCAGTGGAAACTCACCCTGCTGCCACAGGGCTATGTCGCCTTCGCGGCTGGCAAATACCATGTTCTGTGCCGGGTTGGAGAAATCGCGTATGGCTGCTACATAGCTATCGTAATTGGTGGCTCTGTTGAGGTGATAGATGGCCTTGTGTTCATTGCTGGGTTCCAGGGCACGCCAGCGCAATGCCAATACATGCTTGGTAGAGTCTACAGGATAACGGGAGTCATAGGTTACCGGTCCAAAGTGCGTGAAGAATAGCGTGTCGGTTACCGTGTCACCCCCCTTGATAGCTATGTGATGTACTTGCGCCAGCAAGTCGCGCCACTCTCCATCCCAGCGATATCGGCGACCCGTTTCATCCAACTCCAGCAAGTACCAGTCTTTCACATCCCTGCCGGCATTGGTGAATCCCCAGGCTATATCCTCATTGAAGCCGAGCACCACCATGGGCACGCCCGGAATAGATACACCGTACACATTTACATCAGGACTATGTAGCTGTATCTCAAACCAGATTGCCGGAAGGTTCAATCCAAGGTGTGGATCGTTTGCCAGCAGCGGAGCTCCGGTAGACGTTCTGCTGCCATGCACAGCCCAGTTGTTGCTGCCATTCATAGGATCTGGTTCCAGCGGCAAGTCAATTCCGGCCAACAATGAGGGTATCAAAATAGGCACTGAATCGGGTTGCAGTACCGAGTCTATCTCAATGGCCATGGGTACTATAGGATCTATGCCCTCCGGAAAGTCAGGGAACAGCTGGTTGGTAGCCGTTTCGCCGAACAATTGACGGAAGTTGGTTAAGGCTATATCAGTCTCATACCCCGTCAGGTTGAAGGCCATCAACTTAAAGATGGCTGCTGTTTTGATCGGCGACCACGCCTCCGGCTGGTAGTCGAGCAATTTGAACTCTACCGGATAATCTTTGTATGTCAGGCTGGAAATGTAGGCATTTACCCCCTTGGTATAGGCATCAAGTGCAGCTTTCCCTTTTGGATCAGATGTAAAGGCCGCCAATGATTGCTCACAAGCTTTCGGCATGCCCAATCTCCTGAAGTACCTGTCAATCGATAATGTAGCAGGACCCATTACTTCCGATAACCTGCCCATAGGCAGCCGGGACATGAAATCCATCTGCCACAGGCGCATAGATGCCGTAATGTACCCCTGTGCCATGTATAGATCCTCATCTGATGTAGCAAAGAGGTGGGGCACCATCCTGTCGTCATACTTAACGATAACGGGTGACGACAGCCCCTCAATCCTCAGCTCATCCGGCAAATCTGGGGTGGAGTATTCATTGTTTTGCCAGATTCCGGAGAAGGGATTCAGCACCTTTCCAATCGGGGGAATGGTGCCGAATGGCCTGTTGCCTGCATACAATAGCACCCCCAGCAGCGCAGCGGCCAATATCAGTCTGAATATTCTCATCACTAGATTCTTCTATAGAAGCTTTGAAATTACATAAACGCCTCCAAAATGCAGGACTACCTTTATTGTTACTAGAACAGGGTTGGTTTGTTTCCAGTATCGGGTAGCCATAGGTCGATTTTATTGTCAGCAATACATGTTTCTCGACGACTCCAGATAAGTTGTATTAATTTTACCGTCGAATGAGTAATGGCAAAGTCATATTATTTGTCGATGACGACGAGATATCCAACTTCGTGAGTGTGAAGACTATCGAAGATGCGGGAATAGCTGAGTACATTCAGTCTGTGACCAGCGCAATGGATGCATTGGAAATCATCGATCAGGGTATTGAAGGGAAAGTTGCTTTGCCTGATCTGATTTTCCTGGATATCAACATGCCCGTAATGAATGGTTGGGATTTCCTGGAGGCCTACCGCAAAATCAAAGACAGGCTTCCCAGAGCCATACGCATCATTATCCTAACCTCCTCCGTATATCAGCAAGACAAAGAAAAGGCCGCTACCTTTGACGAGGTAGATGACTACACGCTAAAGCCTTTGAATATCAGCGACCTGCATGCCTTTAGCGAAAAATACCTACAGTAATGCCTGCCACATCCGTTTTGATTGCCGGCTCCACGGGACTGATCGGTGGCTATCTGTTACAAGACCTGTTACGTGATAGCAGTATCAGCGCTATTCACTGCCTGGCCAGACATACTAACGTTTCCGATGACCATAGAGTGGTATGGCACCAATATGCCGACTTTACACAAAGTACGGCTGGTATGCATGTCGATGACGTGTATATTACTCTTGGCACAACGATGAAGAAAGCAGGTTCACGGGTGGCGTTCGAACAAGTAGACCGTCACCTGGTGAGGCAGGTAGCGCAGTGGGGTGTCGATATGGGGGCCAAACGGCTGATGGTGGTCAGCTCATTGGGTGCTAATGAAAAATCCCTGTTCTATTACAGCCGTGTTAAAGGTATGATGGAGCAGGAAGTATGCCGGCTAGGCTATGAACAGGTGCATATCTTTCGCCCCTCCATATTAGATGGCCCTCGACAGGAGAAGCGGATAGCAGAGCAACTGGCTTTGCGGCTTTTCAGGATGGCCAACCCAATACTCGCCGGTCCTTTCAAAACCTACAGAGCCATTCATGCTTCTGTTGTAGCCAAGGCCATGTTGTTGGCAGGCAAAACTACTGAGCGGGGCATTTATGTCTATTCGTCTGCTGACATTGCAGCAATGGCAGCTGCAGCCTCATAACGGTTGTGCGATTACAAGATAGTGCCCATCATCCTCCGTGTAGGCGACAAAAGCCTTCCAGCCGGCATTGGCAAATTGTTGCATCAGGGTGTCTTCATCCAAGAATAGCCACGGGAAGGCAGCGGATTCCCGGCCCATGTAAGACAGGGTATACCAGACCTCTCCTTCATACCCACCGGCCTCAGTTGCTACCGGTCCATCACTGAGCGCACCGTGTAGATCGGATGTGTCGAAGATCAGTCGACCCTTATTTGTCAGCAGTTTCTTGCATTGCGTCAGCAGGTCGGGCAATCTACCAAGCGTTCCGGCCACTCCGATGCCATTCATCAGCATCAGTATGGTGTCGTAGGGCTCGTCCTGATAATTGAAAATATCCGCCTGCCGTGCGCCTGTAACCCCTCTTTCCAACATGATCTCTACGAGTGTCGGGTCAACGTCGAGGGCAGTGACCTCATGGCCAGCCTCCTGCAGCAACAGCGCATGTGAGCCTGTGCCGGCACCTACCTCCAACACTCTACCGACACAATGGGCTAGTGCATAAGATTCCAGTTCGGGCATCTCCTCTTCGGTGCGGAAGTAGATGTCTACCGGTATTTCCACTTGTCCGTATATGCTCGTCATCGTCAAACGGGCATCTGTCTGCCCTCTCCACCAACTCATGCAGGCTTCTCCCTGCACGGACCACGGGTTTTTCTCAAGAGATGCTTCCAATTATCTTGTTTCTTTGTATCAAATCTACGCCAATGATACGTGTGTATTGGTTTTCCTTGTTATCCATCTGGATGTTTCAGCACTGTAATGGACAGCCTGCAGCAACACCCATACAGATATGTAATTTACCGGCAAAATTGAATGAAAGCTCAGCGTTGCATGTAACGGCTGCGGGCATTTGCTGGTCGCTGAACGACAGTGGCGGTGATCCTGTGTTGTATGCATTCGACACGACTGGCACATTGGTAGATACGATTATAGTGTCAGGTGCCTCCAATCGTGACTGGGAGTCGTTGGCGGTGGATAAAGCAGGCGGCAGGGTGTTTATTGGTGATTTTGGCAACAATAGCCAGGGGCGGCAAGACCTCACCATTTATTGGGCTTCCTGGGATGAAGACCGTATTACCTCTCCGGTAAGCAAGATGACCTTTTCCTACCCGGATCAGGTAGTGTTTCCCGCTAAAGACAATTTTGACTGTGAGGGATTTTTTTACTGGCAGGATTCGCTGTATCTGTTCTCCAAGAACCGTACTACCGGTGCTGCCGGATATGCCAAGCTCTATAGGTTGCCCATAGATACAGGCTTTCAAGAGGCGGTGTTGGTTGACAGTATTTTATTGGGTGCTCCGGTAACAGGGGCTGACATTAGGGATGATGGCAGTCAGATTGCCCTGATTTCCTATGGATTGCTGTATCTGATCGATCTGCAACCGGGCCAGCCATTTACTGCCGGCGCCGTGCGGTTGTTGTCTATCCCGTTTTCACAGACCGAGGCTGTCGCCTATGTAAGCGACCACTTGCTGTATTTCACCAACGAGCAGGGGCAATTGTATAGTCTGGATGTGTCCATACCTGCCCATTCCTCCGGGGTAGACGACCGGTCGGATTTTCACCTGATTCCGGTGGGGCCTGGGAGATGGCAGGTAACGGATGCTTCCGAGATTGCGGGGCTGTCGGTGTTCGATCTATCCGGGCGATTGGTCAGCTACCAACAATTGGACACGCCCACAGCAGAAATCGACCTGTCGGCACATCCACAGGGTCAGTATTTGGTGATGGCACTTACCAATGAAGGATATACACTTCGGCAGATGCTGACTACCGGTCAGTAGGTTTGCACGCGCATTTCCTTGAATGCCTCCTCGCTGTCCATCACTTCCAGTGCTTTGCGGTAGTCTTCGCGGGTGATGTTGTAAATCTGGTAGAATGCGGATACGTTGAACAAGTTGCGGGCAATCAGTGCCTTCAGTTGTAGCTCCAGCAGGTTGCCGGATCGAGCCCATTCTTCGGTGGTTCCTGTAAGTTCCTTGTCAGTGAGGAATTCGGTGAACTCTTTCATTACATCCTGCATGTCGAACTGATCACTGAACTGTTCTACAGACGTGTACCCCTCCAGCGTTCTGCGTTGTTTGTCAACATATTGCAGGGCGAACTGATTGGGATAGCCTTTTCGCATCACGTTGCGCAGAAAGTCTGTGTTGGGTGTGGTATCAATGGGGATGAAGATGTCCGGCATGATGCCACCACCACCGTATAGCAGTCGTTCGTTGGGGGTGTAGTAGCGCAGGGAGTCCGGAATATGGATGCTGTCGGCTGCAGTGAGCTCCCCACGCTCAAAGCGTTCGTTGATTTCTGCATAATACTCTTCGCGACCGTTCTCATAGGACTTTTGTATGCACCTACCGGTTGGGGTGTAATACCGTGCAATGGTTAACCTGATTTCTGAATTGTCGGGTAGTGTAAATGGTTTCTGTACCAGCCCTTTCCCAAACGAGCGCCGGCCTATTACCAGCCCCCGGTCCCAGTCTTGCACCGCTCCGGTGACGATTTCCGAGGCAGAGGCACTGCCTTCATCTATCAGCACAATCAGTTTACCTTCTTCAAAACTGCCTCGTGACGATGCACGCAACTCCCTCTTGGGACTATTTTCTCCCTCGGTATATACGATCATGTGGCCCCAACCCAGGAATTCATCAGCCATTTCAAAGGCAGCATACAGGTAGCCTCCGCCGTTTCCGGTAAGATCAAGAATCAGGTTCTTCATGCCCTGTTGTTTCAGGTCGCTGAGTGCATCGCGGAATTCCTGTGCCGTTTCAGCGGCAAAGCGATTCACCTTTACGTACCCGGTGGCAGGACTCACCATGTAGGATGCATCTACACTATACAAGGGTATCTTGTCTCTGGTGATGGTGAAGTCCAACAGTTCCTTTACGCCGGCCCGCTTGATGCCTACGTCAACGGTTGTTCCCTTCTTGCCCAATAACCTGTCTCGTACCCCATCATTATCAATGCCTACGCCGGCCACGTTCTCTTCGTTGATGCGCACAATCTTGTCGCCGGCCATGATGCCCAGCTTCTCAGAAGGCCCTCCGGCAATCGGGGAGATAACGATGATGGTGTCATCCAGGATGTTGAATTGTACACCAATGCCTTCAAACTCGCTGGCCAGTTTCTGATTTTCTTCGTCTACACGACGGGCAGGGATGTAAACAGAGTGAGGGTCGAGCTTCTTCAGCATACCGGTGATGGCGTCTTCCACCATCTTTTCTTCATCTATGTCATCTACATATTGAGAGGAGATAATCTGGAAAGCTGCATCTAGTTTTTCCTCTTGTGTGGTGCCTTGAGGAAAGGCCAACAGGGGGACATAAACGAGCGTAAGAATCAAGAGATATTTCATCGGAAAATGAATTGTGATGTCAAAATACAAAGTCCTGTCGAGGATGCCCGTTTGCGATCGGTTATTTGCATGTTTTTAACGTACAAAACCTGTGGATTATTCCGATATATATCGGATAAACAGCCAATTCTTTTACAGTTGAAGCAAAATGGACACACATGGGGATATTGTTAAATAGTAAGAATGTCATTTTCAGGGAATCTCCCGGGTTGTGTGTCATATGTGTATCATACATGATTCAATCGATAGAGTAAGTTTTTGTTGCTTTCTGGGTGCTTTATGCATACGCTTACTGGTTAGGATATCTTCGGGCAGGTTCGGCTCACTGTCGCTTACCGGACATAGCTACCTGCATTGATATCGATACAGGCACCTGTAGCGTGGTCGGCATAACCACTTGCCAGTAGCACCACCATAGGTGCAATATCATGGGGTTGTGTGATGGAGGAAAGAGCTAGGTCACTGGTTACGTATGCAGCACCGTACGTGTCTATAAAATCCTGTGCCATAGCAGTTTCCGTAAAGCCCGGAGCAATCAGAAATGCTTTGATCCCTTGTTTTCCATAGCCTCTGGCCACAGACCTTGTGAGGGCAACCAATCCTCCCTTGCTGGCGGCATATGCCATGTAATGTGGCGTGTCGCCGCGGAAGGCGGCTCTGGAGGTGATGTTGATGAAGCGCCCCTGCTGTTGTTGGCAGAAAATCGGCAAGGCAGCATGGGTGATCGCAGCGATGGCGTCGAGGTTAACCCGCATGGTGTGGTTCCAGTCATCCATCCACTCCTGAAGGGGTAGCGTTGGGTCGCTTTGAATGGCGATTGCTGCATTATTGACAATAATATCCAGCCCTCCCAGCTGCCCGGCAGCTTCTGTGACCAGGGTGGCGCCGCTTTTTGGGTCTGATAAGTCGTGACCCACCCAATATTTGGCTCCATCGCCGGAAATACTCGCTCGGATATCTGCTGCGGGAACCTGCCTGCTATGCAATACCAGGTGCGCACCACTGGCACTCATTTGTTGGGCTATGGCTAATCCAATCCCGCGGCTGGCTCCGGTGACCAGGATTCGTTTACCGGTTAGGTCTATATTCATCACCCTTTATTTTTGTAGCAGGAAAATAAACAAAACGTCGTTCATCGTTTGTTACCCTATAGCCAAATCATAGAGATATGCCACCATTCTGGGAAATTGTATCGGTATTCTTCATGTCGGCTTTCAAGTATATGGTAGCCGTTGTGATGGTCTTTGGATACAGCTGGAATTTCTGGTACGCTGTTTCCTTTACAGTACTTGGCGGCATGTTTGGGGTGGTGATGTATACCTTTTTTGGAGAGTTACTTCGGAAAGGCATTCAATTTGTCTTTCCGCGGTATTCAGGAGAGGGTATTCTGGAAAAACGTAGGGGGTTGATCGAGAAGATCAGGAGTAGGGGCGGCCTGATCGGGATAGCATTGCTGACACCAATCGTCCTGTCGGTGCCAGTAGGTACTGTAGCCGCAATAGCCATTGGTTACCGATGGCCCAGGATTCTGTTGTATATGTTTGCTGCTTTTTCGTTTTGGGCATTCCTGTTCTTCGGACTGTATGATTTCCTGGGGATCGATCTGAGGGCATGGATATTGAATCTTTAGGGGAACACCTTTTCCAGTGCTGATACGATGTTGGCTACAGCCGGGCATATCAGACTGTTGTGGTAGGTGATATCGAGCGCCTGATGAAACTTTCTCCTGTCAGTATGCGGGTATTCCCGGCAGGCCTGTGGCCGATATTCGTACACACTGCAATAGTTATCAGCACCTAAAAAGGGACAAGGGGCCTCCCTGAATACATAGTCACCGTCCTCATCAATGGTCATGTATTGCGAAACAAGTGCGGCAGGCCGGGTTTTCAGGTGCCTGGCCAGCCGGTCGATGTCTTTGGGCAGGATTCTGGGGCTGGTGGTCTTACAGCAGTTGGCACATTCCAGGCAGTCTATCTGTTGAAACGCCTCGTCGTGCAGTTGGTGTACTACCTCGTCCAAATTGGCCGGCTTCTTCTTTTTCAGTCGCTTCAACAATTGCTTGTTGCGCTCCTTGTGCTGCCTGGCTTCATCGAGGTAGGCGCCATATGGATTCTCTGAAGCCATTACAGGGGTTAAAGTGAGTTCTTGCCGTTACTGCAGCAGGGCAGCCACAGATTGTGCCGCTACTGCATGATAGTTGTTCCGGGCTTTCTCGAAGATGGCAGCAGCCCTCATTTTACCTTCCTCGGTAGCTACCAGTGCTTTGTAAATCGGCATCAGGAATTTCCTTCTTCCCACATGGACCAGAAAATCTTCCAGCTTGTCATAGCCTGGCTCGTACTGATTGTTTACGACATGTACCAGCCAAACTGCTGTGATCTCGGCGTTGCCTGATGAGGTCAACAGAAAGGTGTCATCCAGTTCCTTCATCTGAGCGGCTGATAAGGCAGTAGGCAGGTTCCGCAGGAAGTGCAGCCACTCATGGGTAGTCCAGGAGGCTGTAGTAAGTCGCCCGGCCGGTGTTCCTGAGAGCCACAACTGAATCTGTTCTTCTACTTTCTCAAAACGATCGGTCTGCACACGGGGGTGATCTTCGGGGAGATCCTGCCCATATACCCATTCATTGGCATTGATGGCTACCGCCAAAGCGGTGTCGCCTGCAATGAGTGCTGAATCCAGGATGCCCAGGAATAGTTCGGTGGTCATCGGTTGGAAAGCATATTCTTGGAAATAGTGCCGCAGGAAAGCATCAAATGACTCACGGCCTACCTTGCTCTCAATGTGGCGCAGGAATAGGGCGCCTTTTTCATAGGCTACATCTGTGAGCCCATCATCGGGATTGCGGCCAGCGAGGTCCAGCTTCAGTCGGGTGTCTGCAGCCAAGCCATCTGCATGCAATGAGGCAATGTCTTCCATCAAATCCTGGTAGCCTAACTGTTGCAGCATGGCTGAGTAGGAATATCCATACAGGGCCTCCATGATACGGCTCTCGAAGTAAACGGTGAATCCTTCGTTGAGCCAGAAGTCATTCCAGTTGGCGTTGGTCACCAGATTGCCGCTCCAGGAGTGTGCGAGTTCATGGGCGATGAGGGCGGTTAATGATCTGTCGCCTGCGATCACAGTGGGCGTTAGAAACGTGAGTCTGGGATTTTCCATGCCACCAAAGGGGAAGCTGGGTGGCAACACCACCACATCATACCGATCCCATGTGTATGGACCGTATAGTGCTTCCGCCGTCTCAACCATGGCCTCCATATCTGCAAACTCATAGGCAGCGGCTTTCAGCTGTGAGGGTTCTGCATATACAGCTGTTCGGTTTCCCACAGCCTCACGATCCAAACGGCCCACTGCCAGTGCCATCAGATAGGAGGGAATAGGCTGCTGCATCCGGAAGTGATAGATGCCGTCTTCTGTAGGGGATTCCGGGTTTTCAGCACTCATGATGGCCATAAGACCCGGCTGTACTTGTACGGTAGCATCGTAGGTAAACCGGATGCCGGGGCTGTCCTGTAGCGGAATCCAGGTGCGTGCCAGAATTGCCTGCGACTGTGTAAACAGGAAAGGCGCCACCTTGTCGGCGGTTTGCTGAGGCGACAACCACTGCAGCGCCTCAGCCTCTGGCGTGGTGCGGTACATCACTGAGACCGTTGTAACACCTTCCGGCAGGTCAATGATAACGGGCTGTCCGAGTATGGGATCCTCTTGTCCTAATGTCACAGTGAGCTGCTCACCGGTTTCTGTTGCCACTGCCTTATCGATCAGCAATCCCTTGCTATCCAATATCAGCCTGTTGGCATCAGCAGCCCTGGCAAGGGTGTAGGTAGCCGTTCCTGCGATCACCTTTTGGTCAAAGTCTACCGCTACATCCCAGGATAAATGGGTGATGCGTGCCTCCTCCGGGCGAGCATACGAGTGGGGATCTGCTTCGGAAGTAGCCAACGCAGCGACGGTCAACGGTTGGTCCGATGACTTATTCGTACAACCCAATACGGCAGTTGCTATCAAGATGAAAAACAGGGAACGATACATGGCTGTTTTATTTGTGGTGGCGTAAAATTATCGAATTCTCTTTGGCTCTGATCTTGCTACTGAATATAGGAAAACGGCAAAAGCCACAGCAAAGGCGATGCCGGCAATCCAGGGCGCCGGCAGCCCGGATATTACCAATAGTGTAACGATGTTGAACCCGAGCAATGCGACCATCCAATATTTAGGTCTTTCAAAAACCCATACATACAACGATATAAGCACAACCTTCAGGAAAAAGGCATTGGACGTGTACACATTATCCGGGTTTATCCAGTAATATGCTGCAACACATGAGCGCTTGGTGATGTCGAATAAGACGGAGGAATACCTTGTAACCTCATCACCAACAGAAATATATCTACCATACTCCTTGGGTACAACCAATTTGCCGCCTGATGTGGTAAGTATCAGCTCATGGGCCCCATGGCCCGGCACTGTTCCCCCCTGTTGTATAGATAAAATGACATCGGTATTACTGACAGCAGGCAAATAGAAGTCCAGCAGCAGGAGGCCGGACAGAATGGTGAGTATGGCGGCAACCCATTTGAGTGCCTTATAAAGTGTAGGGTGATCTTCTTTTCGGAGCTCCCGAGCTGTCGGCAGATGGTACATAGCAGGCAACAACTACGTTTAGGGGCAGAATGCCTGTCTTATCCGATCGAGTAATGCGTTGAATTGTACCAGCTCGTCATCTGATAAATCGATAGAGTTTTCAAAGGCTGCCACTTTCTCTTCCAGCTGTTGCAGCAAGGCAATACCTTTTTCAGTAATGGTGAGGTGAAATTGTCGCTTATCGTGCTTGCAGATACTTTTGTCGATCAATTCCTTGTGTAATAACCGCTCAATCAGCCGGGTAGTATCTGAATTCTGTTCAATCATCCGCTCCTTTACCAGGCCGATCCGCACAGCCTCCGGGTATTGACCCTTTAGAATACGCAGGATATTGAATTGCTGTGAGGTGATACCGAAAGGCTTCAATACTTCCTTAAAATAGAACGATATGAGGCTGTTGGAGTAATACAGGTTAATGATTGCCCGTTGCTGTTCATTCCTGAAACCTTGTACATGTAATGCCTCTTCCAGTCGCATGTTGACTTTCAGCTGTTGGATATAAAATGTAGTTGCCGGATGAGCTATGGCTACATCCGCGACAGAAAATCAGCAATCTCAGCGTTGGCCTGCTGCATGATGTGTTCTGCGTGATTATACAGCAGGTGTATTTCCTGCTCGTTGTCCGGTATCAATACTCTTTGTTCAAATGTCTCGATCACTTCAAGAAAATCGTCTATTCCCAACATCTTGATGGAAGCCTTGATGGAGTGGACGGTTTGGGCTGATGCCGTCCATTCTTTGGATGCAATCTGATGCTGTAATTCCTTCATCCGCTTGGGAACATCCTCCAGGAAAATGGATAATATCTCCTGAATGAATTGTTGTTCACCGCCGAAATTGTCGTCGAAGTATCGAAGATTGATGTATTGGTAGGGCATGGATTGGATATTCATGCGGGGGTTGGTATATAAAGCTGTTAATAGTGTCCCGCTTGTGGGGTTTTTGTTACATGAACTTTATCTGTTGGAACAAATTTCGGAATAATTCTTTGGAATATGAATTGTTTGGGTGGCTATTATCGTAACCCTACTGTTGAAAGCCAATTAAATCAGTGGTGGCAACTTATTGGCTTTCTGCAGAGTTGTAAGGTATTATGACTATAATTTACTCAATTTTGTGTGGCCATTGTGTGTGATTCATGGGTACAATTCAGGACAAGAGATATGGTTTGACATTGCCATTGCCGGCAGGTTTTCAAGGGAAGCAGTTCCCTGCGGGCTTTGTGTTCGGTCATCCTGACATTACCGGGCTGCTGTTGCTGTTGTTTCACCGGAACAAGTCTTTGGAGGCTTTGAAAACAGACATGTATGCCGGATTCTTTGACGAAAGTGGTTTCAATATTCAGGTAGACGGTCATTTGCAGGATATCAGCGACAGTATGGTAATAGCGAACTATACAGGAACAGCCGATAACCAGCCGGCAGTTGGTTTTGGCATCGGCTTGTTGTCACCCTATGGTGGTGGAGCTTTGTTGATTGCCATTGCCAAAGAGCACCTGTTTGGAGACGAGCACATGGATGCCGCGGAAGATCTAGCAAAGGCTATCGAGTGGTCTGAGCCGGAAATGGCCTCGGGCGATGAAGAATGGGTGAAGTTTTTGCAGCGAAAAACCATTCGACGGATGCAGGAGGTAGCTGATCTCAGGACACCAGCCGCTATCCTATTTGGCGAGGATGATGCCTTTCAGGCCGCTTATATCAAAGCCGGTGTTGCCTTTACCTTCGAGTCGTTTGCTTCTGGAGGTGCCAACCTGAGCGGACAGTGGGAAGTCAATGAGATCATGGAGGATTTCTACCTGCGGTTGATCTTTTTTGACGGTCATGAGTTACAGTTCAAGTTGGCCATGGAAGATGACCACCTGATGATGAATGATATTCCCTGGCTGATTGAAGAAGCATAGGCGATGGCAGATAAGGTACGAATCGATAAATGGCTCTGGGCTGTCCGGTTGTTCAAGACGCGGACACAGGCTACCGATGCCTGTAACGAAGGCAAGGTGCGAATAGGTGATGAAGTGGCCAAGCCCGCCAAGAGTGTGGAGGTGGGACAAACGGTGACTGTACGTAAAAACAGCGCGCAGCTTACCTATAAAGTAGAAGCTGTGATAGAAAAGCGGGTAGGGGCGCCGCAGGCGCAGGCTTGTTATGAGGATCTTACACCGGAAGAAGAAAAGGCTAAGTTGTCCCGAAAATTACCGGCATCCGCATTCTACCTGTCCACGGTATTCCGTGAAAAAGGCAAGGGGCGCCCTACCAAGAAAGATCGCAGGGATCAGGATAGGCTCACGCCAGATTGGTAGCGTGCGATCTTGGACCTGACTCCGGATAGTTGTCAAGCCGCATCAGATCTGTAGGGCTGAAGATGGCCATGCCACGCGTGCCTCTGATTGCAATCGGCTTATTAATCAGTTCCGGATTGTGGATGAGGATGTTGATCCAATCCTTGTCATCCAGATTGCTGCCCTTGATGTGTTGCTGATAGTAGGGATGTGACTTATCCAGCAGGTGCTTGGCAGAAATCTGAATCTTAGACAACAAACTACGCCAAATGGTGCCCGTAAATGAAATCTTGGTGATGTCCATGGCATTGACATGCGGTGTCAGGCTTTTTGCAATGGCCAGCGTTTTTTTGCCGATCGATGTACCCGGATTGTAATACAAGAAAATCTCCCGTTGATTCGTCTTCATAGTATTTGGTTTTAGTGACTAATGGTGGTTACTCCCATAAAATAGGAAAAATATTCCGAAAGTAGTATGCCTTTGGGCGTATTTTGTTGAAAGACAAGCTGTTCTTGCGAGCTATTAGAGGTACTATGGCGTGCTGTCCATCAGCGAAACTCAGGCAGCACCCCTAATTCTATCGAAGCTGTATCGGTATCCTTGTCCTCATCAATAAAAGAAATGTGTGTTGGTGGGTAGGTCAACAGAGGCAATGGCCACATCAAAACTATTTGCAGCTTCCTGTAGTTTTGCCTGTATGTCCAATGAGCAATCCCATAATCAACCCTCACTATGGCGCAGTTTGGGTATTCCCATCGCCTTTGTGGTTTTGTTGTGGGTAGTGAAGCTGATTGAGATCACCGCTGATGTATCTCTTGCCAACTGGGGCATCTATCCCCGCACCTTGCATGGCGTTGTGGGCATCCTACTTGCCCCGTTGTTGCATGGCGACTTACAGCATTTGTTTTCGAATACGGCACCACTGCTAGTGTTGGGGTTTACCCTGATCAATGGTTATCCAAAGGTGGCTACAAGGGCAATAGCCATCATCTATATGCTCACAGGCGCATGGGTATGGGTGGCTGCCCGGCCCAGCTATCACATAGGGGCCAGTGGCATCATCTATGGGTTGGCAGCATTCATCTTTACTATGGGGTTGTTGCGGCGCGACAAGGCATCCATGGCATTGTCATTGTTGGTGGCATTCTTATATGGTGGTCTTATTTGGGGACTGCTGCCGCTGAATCCCGATGTAAGCTGGGAGTCGCATGCCCTGGGGCTCATCGCAGGCGTATTCGCTGCCATCTGGTACGCCAAAGTAGACATACCCCCGAAAAAAGAAGCCAAGGAGCCTACGGCGGAAGAGCTCATGCGGTTGCCCTACTGGCAGTATGATGTGGAGGGTGGCATAAAGCCACATTTTCAAGCTAGTACAGCACCACGCATCAAGGTGGTGTACACCTATAAACCGGCTACTGTACCACCACCTGCATCGCCCGATCACGCTGCGGATGGCGAATCATCAACAGATACTGACCCGCCGGCACCTCAGGAACGGGAATGAAATCAGCAGCGTCAGATATACTGCCGGAAGCTATTATCCTACCTGTAAGGTCTGTCCATTGATACACAATCTGTTCTGATAGGTCCAACCCTTGCAGCAGGACATGACCTCCCGCAGTACATGGCATTGGCGATAGGGAAACGGTAGTTTCTGATGGCCTTGCTATGCCTGTGGGTGTTGGTGGAAACACCTGAAAATCTATACCTGTAGTGATGGGTATGCCACCCAAAGCGTTTTGGTTGATCTGTAGCACCGGAATGCCCTTCCCTTTGGCGTACCACTTGTATTCAATCAGGTTGTTGGAAAATGCTACCGGGAATGGGAAAGCGCTGATGACTATGGAATCGTCCTGCGTTACCAGGCTCACTACACGCAACACATCCAACGTATCCGTAGGCAGGTACAGCTTGCCCCAGCCATCTACCTGAGAGAAACGATATTGCTCTCGGTAAAAGGTGAGCAGGGAGGGGACGTTTACACTCAGGGTGATATTGGAAGAAAAGGTGTCGCCATACGTGAGTGGGAACTCCAACAGTCTGTCGTTGGAGGAGTATCGGGCCGGGAAGGGGAATCCATTCAGTGTACCGGCAAATCCGGCTTCTTCGAAGGCACCGCTGGCATTGCGGAACATTCTGAAGCCATTAGACAAGGTAAATCCGCCGATTGCCTGGTTGAACGGAATCTTTTGAGCCAGATTGGCCGCTCCCAGAAACGACAAGGCAATAATCGGGTTTTGTGTGCCCTGCAGGTCGGTAAATGTGTCTTGTCGGCTGGTGGTATAGGTAAGGCTGCTGAAGTCCCAGATGTAGTTGATGCCTGTAAGGGAAGGATCTATGGTGATGACGCCCGAGTCGGCGGCAGCCACCGAATAGATGCTACCATTTGACGGCATATCTGCAGATTGTATAGTGATCTGCCCGTAAATCATCCCGGCGAATAACAGGATAGGGAGTAATAAGACATAACGCATAAGCGAAAATTTACCTAAAGGTAAGATTTTCGCGGGTGCTTCAAATGGCCTCCTGCAAAATCTTGATGATGAACCGGTAGATGCCCACAAGGCCGGTAACGAGAAAGTAGAATATGAATACGATGATGAAGAAGAACTGGAAGTCATCCAGTTCCAAAATACCTACGCGGGCTAGAGAGTGGGTGGTGGCGATAATGGCAGTAATCAAAAAAAGATACACTACGGTTGATAGCAGGATGTAGGAGTACCAGTTTCTGCGGAAGATGCCCAAGATGGGATTGCCTGCCGCAAACAACAAGAGAAAAGTGCCGGCCAGATACCACTCGGTTTTGATATCGCCGGAGATTACTGTCCCTACAGCTGCCGCTAACAAGGCCATGATGTAAGCGGCAGCACCTTGATATAACGGGTTGGCCGACAGTTGAAAACCGGCAGTGCGCGGAGACGGGTTCGTATGATTGGTTTCAGACATAGATTTCTTCCAGGGTAGCACTGATGCCTCTATCGGTCAACCCTTCTTTCATGGGCTGCAATTCTTTACGCGATCCTGTCTGGACAGCATACTTACCCTTGAAATGGATAATCATAGCACATTGTTCAGCCTGTTCCCAGGTATGCTTACATATTTCTACCAGACTTTGAATTACCCAGTCGAAGGTGTTTACATCATCGTTGTGCACAACAAGTAGCACAGGATCGTCAAGATCCTCCATAACGGCAGTGTCAATCCATTCCTGGTGTTTGGTCAGTTCTTTCATTGTTTGTCGGATTGTTGCTGAGACATGTAGGTATGCTGATATGCCTGCATTACCATAAAGTTAAAGTGATTCTTGTTTTGTTCCCTGTATATCTCCACTAATCTTTCCAGCCGTTTTACAATGTTGAGCAATGCCAACCTGTAGGCAGGGCTTTCTGCCCAGATGTTTTGCATGAGCGATATGTAATCGAGTCTGCTGCCTCCTTTCCAGTTGTGGCTCTGCCACAATCGCACATCATGTACGCAATCTTCCCAGCGTGCATAGCTGCTGTATCCCCTGAAAATACTGTCCCGCATACTGGGTCGGTTGTTGGGTACCCGCATGCCGATAAAGTTGTTGGTAAGTCTGAATAATCCGCTATCATATTGCCAACCGGCCTCCACGATGGATTGTGCCAATACCACCATCCAATGAGCGATGCCCTGTCTCATAAGTTCTTTGGACATGTCCTCCACGGAAATGGGCCGGGTATAGGGCACTACAAAGCTGCTCGCTGTGCCCGCAGTGGATGGCAGCAGGGTAATAAAGAATACCAATATGGGTAACAGCCTTCGCATTAACTCACCGGATTCAATACTACACTAAATACCGTCAGGGAAAGGATGTCTCTGTTGTGGTATAGTTTGTCCAATGCCTCATACATGTTTTTGGCTCGGAAATAGGAGGTGTGTAATTCTTTGTCGCCGCTCACCTTCCATTGAATGGTGTAGCTGTTGTCTTTGCTTCGATAAGATCGAACGTAGTCGTACATCTTGTCCACAGCATCCAGTCTGTCTACTCCGAGGGTGGTATGGAATAGGAATGATTGATGATGCCTCGGGTTTACCGTGATCAGGTTGAGTCGAATCTTGCCTTCCTCATTACAGTATTCGAAAAGCAGATCGGATAGGGTGGTGCCGAAATGATCCTGGATCTTTTGTTCCAATTCCTTTACATGCGAATCATTAGCAGGGGGTTTAGTCATGGTGGTGTTTTTCCGAAAATTACGATTACTAACATCCATACCGGCACATAGTTGTTGACAAATTGTCCGGGGATGGCTGAAAAAACGGCTTCTTTACTGCCAAAAGTGCCTGTTAATAGTTGCGGTATATGCTTTGCTGCCAGTAATCATGGAGGAAAACAATCATGAATCTCAACCAATATACCATCAAGGCGCAGGAAGTTATACAGCAAGCGCAGCAGCTAGCGATGTCTCGTGACCACCAGAGCATTGAGCCGATACACCTGTTGTTATCACTATTGTCTGTAGATGAACAGGTTACGCCGTTTCTACTCGGGAAAGTATCGGTGAATAGTGATAGGATCAAGCAAATGCTGGAGGGCATGCTGAACAGACTGCCCAAGGTGCAAGGGCAGGGTGGTGAGTATTTAGGGCGCGATGCGAACCGCACGCTGCTGAAGGCTCAGGAGATCCAGCAGAAAATGAAAGACGAGTTCGTGTCGCTGGAGCACTTATTGCTGGCACTCAGCGCCGGTAATGACGATGCGGGCAAGCTGCTGAAGGATGTAGGGGTAACAGAAAAAGCCCTGCAAGCTGCGGTAGCTGAACTGCGAAAGGGGAGTACTGTCACCAGCCAGACAGCTGATGAGCAGTACAATGCGTTGAAAAAATATGCTAAGAACCTGAATGAACTGGCTGCCAACGGTAAACTGGATCCTGTAATCGGGCGTGATGAGGAGATCCGCCGGGTGTTGCATATCCTGAGTCGCCGTACCAAGAACAACCCGTTGCTGGTAGGAGAGCCTGGCGTGGGTAAAACAGCCATCGCTGAAGGTATCGCCTTCCGCATCGTGAACGGGGATGTGCCGGAGAACCTGAAAACCAAGACCATCTATGCATTGGATATGGGGGCTTTGATGGCCGGTGCCAAGTACAGGGGCGAGTTCGAGGAGCGCCTGAAGGCGGTGATGAAAGAAGTTACAGGTGCGGGTGGTCAGATCATTTTGTTCATCGATGAGATCCATACATTGGTGGGTGCAGGCGCTACAGAAGGAGCCATGGATGCTGCCAATATCCTGAAGCCGGCACTGGCCCGAGGTGAACTTCGTGCCGTTGGTGCCACTACCCTCAACGAATACCAGAAGTACTTTGAGAAGGACAAGGCGTTGGAGCGCCGTTTTCAGCTGGTGATGATAGACGAGCCCGATGTGGATGATGCCGTGTCTATCCTGCGGGGCTTGAAAGAGCGGTATGAGAACTACCATAAGGTGCGCATCAAGGATGAAGCCATCTTGTCGGCGGTGTCGTTGAGCCAGCGGTATGTTACGGAGCGATTTCTGCCGGATAAGGCTATCGACCTGATAGATGAGGCGGCAGCTAAGTTGCGGTTGGAGATGGATTCCATGCCGGAGGAACTGGATGAGATTGAACGTAGGCTGCGTCAGCTGGAAATTGAGCGCGAAGCCATCAAGCGGGAGAAGGATGAGGCCAAACTGTCGGTATTAAGCGAGCAGATAGCGAATCTGGCTGAGCAGCGCGATGGGTTGAAAGCCCGATGGCAGTCCGAGAAAGGTGTGGTGGATCAGATTCAGGACATCAAGAAGGAAATTGAAGGGTTCAAGTTGGAAGCGGAGCAAGCGGAGCGTGAAGGTGATTTTGGCCGTGTAGCAGAGCTGCGCTATGGCAAGATACAGGAGTCGCAGCAACAGGTACAGCAACTGGAGGCCGATCTGAAGGTCATGAATAGCAAGGGCAGTCGCCTGATGAAGGAAGAAGTAGATGCCGAGGACATAGCCGAAGTGGTGGCCAAGTGGACAGGCATACCTGTAAGCCGGATGCTGGAAAGCGAGCGGGAAAAGCTGCTGCGACTGGAAGATGAGCTCCACCGGCGCGTGGTGGGTCAGGAAGAGGCCATCGCTGCCGTGTCTGATGCTATCCGCCGGAGCAGGGCAGGGTTGCAGGATCCCAACCGGCCTATCGGGTCATTTATATTCCTGGGAACGACAGGGGTTGGTAAGACAGAGACGGCCAAGGCGCTGGCGGAGTTGTTGTTCAATGATGAAAATGCGCTGGTGCGCATCGATATGAGTGAGTACCAGGAGCGCCATGCCGTAAGCCGGCTGATAGGTGCACCTCCCGGCTATGTGGGCTATGATGAAGGTGGTCAGTTGACTGAGGCTGTTCGCAGAAAGCCATACAGTGTGGTGTTGCTCGATGAGATTGAAAAGGCACACCCCGATGTGTTCAACATCCTGCTACAGGTCTTGGATGATGGCCGACTTACCGATAACAAAGGACGGGTGGCCAACTTCCGCAATACCATCATCATCATGACCAGCAACCTGGGGTCGGATATCATACAGGCGAACTTTGAAGAGGTAACGGCTGCCAACGTGGATGAGATTACACAGCGCACCCGTGTGGAAGTGCTGGCATTGTTGCGGCGCACCATCCGGCCCGAGTTCCTCAACAGGGTGGATGAGACCATACTGTTCAAACCGCTGCTCAGGAAGGAAATCAATGGTGTGGTAGACATACAGCTGCAGCACCTGACTAAGCTCCTGGAAGACCAGCACATCACCGTACGCTACACAGAAGATTTGATCGACTGGCTGGCTGATGTAGGCTTCGATCCTCAGTTTGGTGCGCGTCCACTCAAGCGGGTGATACAGCGGGAGCTGGTGAATAGCCTGAGTAAGAAACTGTTGGCCGGTGACATTCGGCCCGGCGACAGTGTGTTGCTGGATGTAATTGAAGGACAGTTATTCGTGCAACAACAGGAAAGTGCCACTATACCGGACGATGTAGTATCATCGAATTAATAGGATGTACCCGTGCTTGAGTTCGGTGGTGCCATCACCGAATTTGACAACAGCTACCCAGGCATAGGAATCTGCTGGTGCGTTTTCGCCTAAAAACGTGCCATCCCACCCGTCATTGGTGGCATTAACAGGGATGTTTTCCTTGCGGAAAATCAGCTGTCCCCATCGATTGTATATGGATAGCTCATCCAGTTGTTGTACGATGGGGAAAGTGCCGAGAGCGCCGAAGTAATCATTCCTGCCGTCACCGTTGGGCGTAAATGCATTGGGGAAGTAAACGTTCTTTTCACCGGACACTGTAACCAGGACCGAGTCAGTGGCTACGCACCCATTGTCAGAAGTAGCCTGCAGCACAATCATCTGAGTAGCCGGGGGTGTGATGGTAATCGGTGAACAGTTGGTGGTGCAGTTTACCAATGCAGCGGGTGTCCACAGGTATGAGAATATGGAGAAGTTGGCAGACGTAGTCAGTTGTACTGTATCTCCAATATTGATTGACCGATCGGGACCCAGGTCTATGGTAAAGGGTGGTGGTGTGCTCAGCGTGATGGTAGTATCCAGCTCACAACCTCGATTGTCTGCAATGGAAAAAGTATATGCCCCGCCTGTAAGGCCTGCCACAGGATTTGGCAATGTATATGGTTGTCCGTTCAGGGTTACTGTAAAGGGGGCAATCCCATTGGGGACAGACAGCAGAGACAGACTGCCATCCGAAAAATAGCTGCAGGTGGGATCTGTGAAGTCAATCTGAGCCTGCAAATCGTTGGGCTGAACGATGAGTGTGAGCGTGACTATACTGTCACAGCCTGCGGTCGAGGTGAATGATTCGGTGTAAGTGCCGGATGCTGTGAGTGTTTGGCTGCCGAAGGAATAGCTTGTGCCCGTGCAAATGGTATCCGCAAGGGCGTATTGTTCGGGAAGAACGGTTAGCGTTTTTTGAACAGAGCTGATGTGACATTGCGGGCTGGTGAGTTGACCTAGCGAATTGGCCGCCAGGAACCTATAGTAGTAGGTGCCCGCTCCCGTAATCGGCGGCTGATAGGTAGTAGTTGTAGCGCCGGGTATGTCGTTCCACGTATTGCCCTGGTCTGTACTCACCTGCCATTGATAGACAGGGGTGCTGTATTGAGTGCCCGAAAGCTGGGCAGTAAGCAGTATGGGTAAAGCACTTTCGCATACCACCGTGTCTGCAACCAGGATACTGGCTAATGGACCGCATGGGCGGAAACTGATGTTGTCTATCCCAAGGTCGTTGCCCAGTCCACCCGGTGCATTGTTCCGAAGAGAAAGGGTAACGGTTGTTTGTCCCGGTAGCGTAGTGTAAGTAAATCCATAGGTTGTCCAGGTGCCGTTTTCAGGTATGTTGCCTGTGGTGAACAACTGTGTGTTGTCCAGCAGAAAGCTCACATTTGGCTGTATTTGGTTGGTCCCCGGCGTAATCAGGTTGACCAGGTCAGCAGAAAATTCATACAAGGTGTTCTCACATAAACCGGTAACCACCTTTTCGTAAAACAATCCGGGGCTGACCGATGCATTTACCACCATGAAGTAGCCATTTGGATCAGGGCTGTTGTCCATCAAGGGCAGCCAGGTGAAACGGTTGCCCCAGGCGCCCATGTTGTTCGTGAGGGTATATTCGCCATCCAGTGGTGGGGGGTTGGTGATGTAGATGTATCCGGGCGCCAGATTCGGGTTCACCGGTACAATCACCGGTGTTCCGCTCCCAAAGTCGCCATCCGGAAACATGTTCGGGCCTTTTGAGCCATTGCACAATTGGGCTTGTAATTGTAGATGTAAACAACAAATGCTGATGAGTAGTATTATCGTTTTTTGCATATTATCGATTCCGGTGAATGTGACCGTGATGGTTAAAAATACTGCTAATTTATTCTAAGGCACTACATCATTCGTTTCAGGAAGCGCAGGATTCTGTTGGTGATATGGTGACATCTATTCCTGCTTTCCCCTTGTATTGCAGGCACTTGTGAGGTGTGTTGTAGGGTCGGCATCGATAGAATGGGGATAGGTTAGGAGATCACACAGGTATTGGTGAGTCGCCGATGGGTCCATGGCACCACTACAGGAGTGGTTTTGTCGTTATCGATCCTGAATCCCTTTGCCAGCCAATATGTTGGGCTTGCATTTTTCGATGCGGTTTATACGGGTAGCCGCCTGTTTGGCGCCGTTGATGTGCAATATGTAGCCTCTTTGCTTACCGGGGGTAAGCGCATGGAATGCTTTGTTGAAGGCATCGTCACCTTGTAATGCCTCCATCAGTTCCAAGGGCATAGGCTCCGGCTGTTTGGCAAAGGCCACTTTTTTTCCGGCCTTTTCCAGTTCTATGGCTTCATGCACATAGGCAAGGATGACTGATTCCTGTTCCAAAATGGTGGCAATTTCTGTAAACTTGAACTGCCTTACCGCTTGGGAATTAGGGCCAGGGCTCACCAACAGACCAGCCTCATCTTTGAGTAAGGCGCCTTTGAAGAAACCTACTACCGCTGCATCTTTCAGGGCGCTGAGCATCAATATGTTGTTGCCTTCAAGTGTATAGCATGGCGCACCCCACTTCAATTCTTCTGTAAGTTGGGTAGTCAGTAAAATACTTCTCAGTTGTTGTAATGCTGACGCCCACGTGTGCACTTTACACTGCGGAGTACCAACCAAGGGACATCTACCACAACCGATAGCCAGATAGTGATCTACTTGTGGATTCATATTGTCGTAAATTACAATAATCCCAAGAGTTGCTGGGAATGTGGCTTGTTTCTTTCACTGGCTAGTCGCATGCGATTCTAGATCACCACCTCATTCCAGCCGTGCGGATCAGGAATGGCTCCTTTTCGCAATTGCTCCAGATAGTTCTTCATCTTGAATTTGATATCACCGGGGTCTACCGGAATGTAGTGGTCGCGGCCACGCAGGTAGATATGCTCAATGGGTGCCACTACTGCTGCAGTACCGGCACCAAAGGCTTCTTTGAGTGATCCATCTTCCAGGCGTGCCTCCAGCTCATCAAGACTGATTGGACGTTCTTCGGGTCGCAGGCCAAACTGAGGTGCCAGTTTCAGTAGGGTTTCTCTGGTAACACCGGCAAGGATAGACGTACTCGGTGGTGGTGTTACCAGTGCATCATCAATGATGAACATCACGTTCATGGTGCCACTTTCCTCCACATACATGTGTTCTTTGCTATCGGTCCACAATACCTGATCGAAACCGGCATCTCGGGCCAGTTTGGTTGGTAAGAAGGCCGCTCCGTAGTTGCCGGCACATTTGGCATACCCTACACCGCCCTTGGCTGCGCGTACATATTCTGTCTCCACTTTCAGGCTCAGGTTCTTGGAGTAGAACGGGCCAACCGGACTAGCCTGAATCTGAAACAAGTAGGTGTCGGATATCTTGACGCCCAATCGTCCTTCGGTCGCAAATACCAAGGGCCGCAGGTACAGTGAATGATCCGGATTGCCGGGCACCCAGCTTCTTTCAATATCTACCAGTGCTGTGAGCCCCTCCATGAATAGTTCTTTCGGAATGGTGGGCATGGCCATACGCTCCAACGATCGGTTGAGCCGCGACCAGTTTTTACTGGGTCGGAAAATCCCAATCTTGCCATCCAGCCGCTGAAAAGCTTTCAAGCCTTCGAATACCGCCTGGCCGTAGTGGAGTACCAGCGCAAATGGACTGAGAACGATGGGTTCGAATGGTTTGATCTGTGCATTTACCCATTGGCCATCTTTGTATTCTGCTTGAAAAATATGGTCGGTATGGGCCTTGCCAAATTCTATGTTGGTGATATCTATACCGGGGAGTTGCGATTCTGCCACCCTGTGGATAGGAAAAGAATAACTCATTTGGCTCCGTTTTGCTCCACAAGTTACGGAAAGGGTTGCGCGCTGTCAGCAGACAAATATCATCGGCACAGGGCAATTTTTCAACGGCCTCAGTAGGTATATCAACAGACGATTGCGGTAATTTTCGATTGTAAACAACTACCTATGACAGGACTGTATACCATCGTATTGCTCATGGTCTCCAATACATTTATGACCCTTGCCTGGTATGGGCATCTGAAGCTACAAGAGTGGAGCTGGGGGCAGCGATTGTCGCTATTGGCAATCATTGCACTTAGCTGGGGTTTGGCGTTCTTCGAGTACTGTTTTCAGGTGCCGGCCAACCGTATCGGATATACCGGACATGGTGGGCCATTCAGCTTGTTTCAGCTAAAGATTCTACAAGAAGTGTTGTCGCTGGTAGTGTTTACCATCATTGCCCTACTGTTGTTCAAATCCGAACAATTGCGGTGGAATCACCTGTGGTCGTTCTTATGCATATTGGGGGCAGTGTACTTTGCCTTCCGCAAATAAAAAAGTCGTGAGCTGTGGGTCACGACTTTTGTGCTAATCAGCCTTCGAAGCCGATTTTCTTGTGTGCCCCATCGCAGTAGGGCTTGTTGGCTGATGCGCCACAGCGGCAGAAGTAGGTGCTCTTTGTTTTGATCTCCTCTTTGCCATCTGCGGTTCGTACCACCAATTCACCGGTTACCTTCAAGGATCCGTTGGCGATCACTTCTACGATTGTCTTTTCAGTTGTGTTGTGTTCCATGGTTCTCTACTTTTTTCCGTAATAGTTTGAGAAACACATCAATATTCGGGTAGTTCATCCCGGTCGGAGATTTACAGTTGCATCGGTACATCCATCAACAACACCTCCGATTCTTCCAGAGCGGAGAGTTCAATTTGATCTACCTCCCATAAACCCATGCCATCTCGTTTTGTCAAGGTCTGTTCGCCCACTGCTATCTGACCATCCAGTATGAAGAGATAAATGCCATTACCCGGTTGCTGTACCTTGTAGGGTAGGGTAGTTCCCGGGGTTAGGGTTGACAGGCTGAACCATGCATCCTGATTGATGCCGACTGCTTCCGGTTCATTAGGCGATACAATCCGCTGCCACGTATTGATGCGTGCTTCGGGTGCAAAAGTCTTTTGATCGTACCGGGGCGTAATTTGCCGCTGCTTGGGAAACACCCAAATCTGCAGAAACTTTACCGGCTTGTTGGAATGCTTGTTCTTCTCCGAGTGATATACACCGGTGCCGGCACTCATGATCTGCACATCATTTTTACGGATAATGCTGATGTTGCCCATGCTGTCCTGATGCTCCAGGTCGCCCTCAAGTGGAATGGAAATGATTTCCATGTTGTCATGGGGATGCGTGGCAAACCCCCTGCCTCCTTCTACGAAATCATCATTCAACACACGAAGAACGCCAAAATGCATCCTCTCCGGATTGTAATAGTTGGCAAAGCTGAATGTGTGGTAGGTGTCAAGCCATCCATGGTTTGCATGTCCCC
>CAYYHM010000007.1:0-67724 GCA_964471795.1 uncultured Chitinophagales bacterium
GCTTTGGAAGATCCTGCCATGTATGAGTATGTGCAACGCGATGAGTTGTCAACCACCAACTACTACCGACTGCAACAAGTAGACAACAATGGAGATTTCTTCTATTCACCGGTAAAGCAGGTGAAGATGAAGGATTCATTTACAGAAACCACACTTGAGGTATTCCCCAATCCTGCCCGTGACAGGGTTACCGTTCGCAGCAATACCGCATTTATTGACCCGGTTACCGTGCGGCTCATCAGCCCCATGGGTAGTGTGGCCTGGCAGCAAACGCAAGTAATGCCTGCTTCCGGCATCACGATTCCGTTGGAAGGTCTCCGCCCAGGTATCTATGTAGTAGAGGTTGCCAGTGCCTATGAGCACTTCCGTTCTACACTTACCTTACAGTAAGCTTCACCGGCCCAGCTGCATCTTCCGGATCCTGTCTTCCAGTTGTTCGGTGGTAAACCGTTCCCGTAGTCTGTCTACCATGATGGGAAAGCACAATGGCGTAGGCTTATCGGGGTAGGTGACCCGGATGCGCTGTCCGGCTATCCGCTGCAGGGCTGTCCGCAGGCGTGTTTCTTCCAGTTGGAAATCCATCACTTCCTGATCGGCTTGCCGCAGCAGCAGATTGTCGGGGTCGTAGTCGCGGAATACATCATACAGCAACCCCGACGAGGCCTGTAGGTGTCTTTCTTTTTTCATCCTGCCCGGAAAGCCGGTAAATACCAGCCCTGAAATTCGGGCGATGTCCCGAAACTTCCGCTTGGCCATCTCCGAGGCGTTGATGCTTCGCTGAATGTCTTCGTACAAGTGATCTGCCGTTAGTAAGTTATTGTCCAGTACCATATCAGCAGGGATCTCCTGATCGCTCAGCAGCTCAAATCCATAGTCGTTGTAGGCCAGACTGAAGCTCACCGGCTGCAGCAGGCTGATGCGCCACGCCAGCAGCGATGCCATGCCCTCATGCACAAAGCGACCCTCAAAAGGGTAGAAGAACAGGTGATGGCCCTCTTTACTGGTGTATTGCTCAATCAGGAATTCCGCATGGGTGGGCAAGTGCGATCGTTCGCGTTGCACATCAAGGAGCGGCTGCAAGTGCTGCAACTCCAACACATCGGTAGTGCCACTGGCTGCATCGGTAAACTGCAGCCGCAGCAACTCCGACAGTTGTGCTGACAAAGGCATGCGTCCACCCTGCCAGCTGGGCACCTTGCCGGTCTTCTGAGTAGAGCGCTTTACCAGCACGGTGAGGTCCTTGATCTGGTACAGCTCCAGCGCCTGTCCACCAAACCAGAACACATCGCCCGGCTGCAGGCTGGAGATGAACCACTCTTCTATGCTGCCCAGCCGTTTGCCGCTCAGCAGTTTCACCTGCATGCTTACATCGCCCACTATGGTGCCGATGCTCAACCGGTGGCGCATGGCAATGGCGCGGCTGTTGACATGGTACAGGCCGTCTTCCACTACCACCTTGCGGTACTCGTCATACGCGTATAGGGAGTCTCCGCCGGTGGTGATGAACCGGAGCAGCCACTGCCATTCTCGTTCGTCCAGACTTTCATAGGCGTAGGTGCTCTTTATCTCAGGCCATATCTCTTCAGGGCGGAATCCGTCGGATACCGCCAGTGTCACCAGGTATTGCGCCAGCACATCAAAGGACCGGATATAGGGTATGCGGTCTTCGATTTCCTGTGTAGCTACGGCCTGCCGTAGTGCCGCCGCCTCGATGAGTTCGAGCGCATGAGTAGGCACGAAGTGGATGGTGCTCACAGCGCCCGGCTGGTGACCGCTGCGGCCCGCCCGCTGCAGAAAACGCGCCACCCCTTTCGGTCCACCGATTTGTATTACTGTCTGTACCGGCCGAAAATCCACGCCCAGATCCAGGCTGGCCGTACAGATGACGGCTTTGAGGCTACCCTGGTGAAGTTGGTCCTCCACCCATTCGCGCAGCTCCTTACTGATAGAGCCATGGTGCATGGCAATCTGCCCGGCCAGATCGGGGGCTACATCCAGCAACCGTTGATACCAGATCTCTGCTTGTGCTCTTGTATTGGTGAAGATCAGGGTACTGGTGGAGTGTTCAATAACTGGCAGTACCTTTTCCAGTAGTTTGATGCCGAGGTGGCCGGCCCACGGCAGTTCATCCACAGTATCGGGTAATACGGTAACCACCTCAATAGGCTTAGGCAAATGCGCCCGCACTACGGTGTGGGGCAGTTGGTGCCGCTGTGCGCCCAGTAGGATATCTACCGCTTCATCCAGGTTGCCGATGGTAGCTGAGATGCCCCAGATCCGCAGGTGTGGTGATATGGTTTTGAGGCGCGACAATGCCAGCTCCATCTGTACACCCCGTTTGCTGCCTACCAGCTCATGCCACTCGTCGGCTACGATGGCACGTAGTTTTGCAAAATAGTCGGCATAGCCCTTTTGTGCCAGCAGCAGGTGCAGGCTTTCGGGGGTGGTGATGAGCAGTTGCGGTGGTCGTTGTTTTTGCCGCTCCCGGTCTTTGGGGGAGGTGTCGCCATGCCGCACAGCTACCTCCCAGTCGAGCCCCAGCGATGCCAATGTGCGGGTAGTAGCCTGATAGATTTCTTTTGCCAGGGCACGGATAGGGGTAATCCAGATGGCCTGCAGCCCTGTAGCCTGTTTTCCCGTGTGGCGCCCTTCTGCAATGGCCTGTAGTGCAATGGCCATCCACAGGGCATAGGTCTTGCCGCTACCGGTAGGGGCATTCAGGAGGCCATGGTTGCCCGACAGATAGGCCTCCCACGTCTCTACCTGAAAAGGGAAAGGCTTCCAGCCTTGTTGGTGGAAATAGTGGAGGGCGGGATTTATGTAGCTGTTTAGATTCACGATGTATTCTCCTTGGTGTGGCGGTATGACTCTCGCTTCATTGAAATTAACATAAATTAACAACTCCGATGAGTTTGGGGGGGGGGGGATATATTTGCTAGTATTCTTAATCAAAAACTATAAAACATGAAAAATTTAATGCAATTAATGGTACTATTGTTGGTAGCGGCCTCTTGTGGCAAAACCCACTTGTCTGATGTGAAAATGGATGCACACCAAAACATCAGTTCTAAACAAGATGGTGATGTTGGGGTTTTATTTCAACTTGGACTTTTTAACAAAGATCCAATGACTAATGACAGATTAGATCCTTATGATTGTAACTATTGCTTAGAATGCGTTTGTTACATTCTTGTCAATGGAAATTCTGCAAATGCATTTTCTCAGGGAGATACTATTGATGCACTAATAATTGACGGTGCAGATACAGTGCAAAGGTCTGGTATTTTAAGAGTTTGGGATGGTAACAATTCACTAAATCATGAAGTAGAGCTATTTTGATCCAGATGACTCGATTTATTATCATCCTCATAACATTGGTGTTCTTATCATGTGCGAAAAATTCGTACGATAAGGACACCAAATTTTTAAAAACAGCTGAATTCCTGATAGACGAATCCGAATATGTATTCATCAACAAGCCCAGAGATGTGCAGCCAATAGGAACAAGATGGCTAGTAGTAACTGCCGAAGGGGGCTTATTGGAGTATGATGAACAATGGAATTTTACTAAAACTCTCGAACCATTTACTGACAGCATTTATCAGCATTGCATCAATCTCATCAACACAGTTTCTCCTAATCTCATCAACATTGATTCATCATCATTGCAGTTGTTGAAGCAGGTTGGAGCGAAATGTAACGCCATGCAATTATTCTTCGATGAAACAGATTCAACATTATACCTTCAGTTCGATGTAGTTGGTATTACTACTATGACTCATGGAGAATATGGGGAAGGAAATGCAATAGTTGGGTATCAATTTGTTACTGAATGGAATCCGGGTGAAAAGCAGGAGTTTGTGAATAGCAAGCTCTTGCCTTATACTGATTACTTGGAGAAAAAAGGGTTAATTATGAATGCCTCAAAGGCGTTCATTGTCAATAAGGGAGATTTGTACGTCAATTTGTTGTGCTATCCGTATCAAACAGGTTTTCCCAAAGTAGCTTCCTTTTCACTAACAGAAACCTCTGATACCGCCATTTTCAACAAATTGTACCTCCAACCAGTTCAACCAAAAAATCTTGAAGACATGTATCCGGGTGAGTTGGTTACTGTGCAGAAATTCTTCTTATCGCCACAAGGTGAAGTTCTTTATGTTAATGGTCAGTCTGTAACCAATTTATCGTCGGGAGAAATCGTATACATAGATTCTCATTCCAATCATATTCTGTATGATGCCGGATATATGGGTAATCAGTTGGTGGGATATGTATTGGTGAAAGATGACCAGCAAAGTACAACAGATATTTTCTTGATTGATATACAATCTGGCAAAACACGATCACTGTCAACCGAGCACGATTTGGTTGGATTTTTTGCAAATGGATTCTTCTACAACCTCGTAAAAAGAGATGAGCAAGTATTTTGCGAAGTATATACTATTAGTTAGCCTGGTTTTATTGGTGTGTGGCTGCCATGCAAAAATAAGCAGAGAAGAAGTGTGTGCATCGGTATGTCAAACCATGAATACTGATCTGAGTAGGACAGTTGAACATTGGGTTTTGGTGTATAGTCCTACGGATTGCATCAATTGTTATTTGTCTCTTCAAATGCTTTTTGAGGTAGCGCCAGAGATTCCCATTCAGGAGATAACGATAGTAACTGTAGCAATGCGGGAAGCTGAAAAGAAGGCAACTATAAAGAAATTGACGTTAAATGCACCACCATCCCTGGCCTACCATTTTGTATTTGAAGATGAATTATTTGAAGGTTTTACTGAATGTCTAGGTCAATCATCCACAAATCTTGTCTATTGGAAGGAGGATTGTGCTGAATGGAAATCAACAGACTTCAAGCAGCTACACATAGATGAGATAAAAGATTGGCCACAATTGTAAGCAAGGCTACAACCTCGTAAACGATTTCCGCATCCGGCGCATGCGCATCTCACAGTCGTCTGTCACCAGCTCGAAAAACAAGGTATTCCAGTCGGGGGAGAAATAGACATCATAGGTGCCGGGCTGGTCGGTGCACATCAGCTGCGAGTTGCTGAGGAGGGTAATGCGGTTGCCCTGCATGGTAAACGAGCCTTCCACAGAGGGCCAGCCTTCGGCACTGATGGTCATGGTGCCCCTGTCGGTGATGGTGATGGTAGTTGGCCTGCGAGCCTTGGTAGTCCAGTTGCCGGCCATTTTTTCATAGCCGGGAGAGATGGCCTTGCCGGGAGAAGCGGGCAGCTGAATGGGTACTTCAGTTGATGGCGTCTGATCATTGTTGGTAGCAGCACCTACTGCACTGATGACGGCTGTAGTGTCGACAGCCGTTGCATCCGGCATCGGAGGCGGAGGCGTGCTATCCGATTGGCAGGCGGCGATATACAGTATCAATGAGAAAAGTAGGATGCGCATGGCTCAAAATTAGGATTTCGCTCCGTGACTTACAGCAACGCCTTCAAATCTTCCAGCGTATTGGCTTCTTCCATGGGCTTATCCCTGCGCCAGCGATGGATGCGGGGAAACCGTAAGGCGATACCCGACTTATGGCGGGGCGAGGTGGCAATTCCTTCAAAGGCGATCTCGAAAACGAGCTTAGGTACCACGCTGCGTACAGGCCCGAAGCGCTCCACAGTGTGTTGCTTAACGTATCGGTCTACTTCGCGCAGCTCGGCATCGGTGAGTCCGCTATAGGCTTTGGTGAACGGCACAAGCGTATCCCCATCCCACACGGCAAAGGTGTAGTCCGTAAATAGGTTGGCCCTGCGGCCATGTCCTTGCTGCGCATAGATGAGCACGGCATCCACTGTGTAGGGATCCACTTTCCACTTCCACCAGTCGCCTTTCTTGCGGCCGGTATGGTAGGTCGAGTCGAGGTGTTTCAGCATCAAGCCCTCGCTGAGTTGTTCCCGTGCCCGACTGCGCCATTGCAGGGCTTCCTGCCAGGATGTAAACGGCACCACCGGCGACAGATGTAATGGTAGATAATCCGGCAATGCAGCCACGAGTACCTCCAGTTGTCGCCTGCGCTCCCGGAATGGCTTTTCCCGCCAGTCCGCTCCTTCCCATTCCAGCAAATCATATAGATACACAGCCACCGGTGCCTCCTTCAGTAGTTTGGCGCCAACCTTCTTGCGGGTGATGCGGGTTTGCAGCAGTTGAAATGGTTGTATGCTACCATCTTTTACCACCAGTATTTCCCCATCCAGCACGGTGCCATCAGGAAGTGCAGTACGCAGGATGTCCAGTTCGGGGAATCGGTCGGTGAGCAGCTCCTCACCCCGGCTCCACACGTGTATTGCTCCTTTTCGTACAATCACCTGCCCGCGAATGCCGTCCCATTTCCATTCGGCCTGCCAGTTGTCGGGCGCCCCCAGCGCCTCAGGTTCTGTCTCCAGCGCATAGGCCAGGCAGAAGGGATAGGGCCGGGAATGGTCTTCTTGCTGATCGGCTTGCCATACCAGCTCATGAAAGGTGGTATCCTGTGGGCTCCAGTGCCCCATTAGGCGATGTGCCAGCAGGTTTTCATCCAGCCCTGTGTGTTTGGCCAATGCGCGGGTCATGAGCTTTTGGGAAACGCCGATGCGAAATCCTCCGGTAATGAACTTGTTGAACACAAATCGTTCGGTAGTATCCAGTTGTTGCCAGGCGTTGGCGACGGCTGTTTTACGATCCTCGTCGGGCAGTTGGTATAGTTGGATGAGCAGCTCCATCCAGTGGGTAAGGGAGGATTCCTGAAGGATAGCAGTGGGAGGTGGCAGCAGCAGGGCGATGGTTTCTGCCAGGTCGCCGACAATATGGTAGGTGTCCTCCAGCAGCCACAAAGGTAGCCCTGCCAATTCTGCTGCCCATTCGCGCAACTGTGTGGTGGTGATGGTGCGCTTTGGTCGGCGGTGCGACAGGATGGCGATGGTCCACAGCTTGTCGCTGTCGCTGGCGGCATCGAAATAGGCTGTCAACGCATCCACCCGCACGTTGGTTTTGGTGGTGCTGTCGAGTTCTTGTATCAGTTGGGCAAAGGCTCTCATCCTTCCACCTCCTCTTTGCTGTCGGCTTGTTCACCCTCATAGGCAGTAGCCAGCGGGTGTGCGTCCAACCCCTGTTCCCGCAGCCATTGGGAATAGATGTCGCTGTAGCCATGGGTCACGAGCACCTGTTCTGCGCCTGTAGCGCGGATGGCGGCATTCAGCTCCTGCCAGTCAGCATGATCGCTCATCACGAAGCCTTTGTCTACAGCCCTTCGCCGCCGTGTTCCCCGCATTTGCATCCACCCACTGGCCATGGCAGTGGCGTACGGAGTGAATCGCTTCATCCAGCTACTACCCAGTGCGGCGGGTGGGGTAATCACTATAGCGCCGTTTATTTGCTCCTTAGCCATGTCAGCAGTTACTCGGGTAACAGCAGGTAAGGGTATCTCCAGTGATTGGTTCATCTCATCTACAGCACCATGCACCAGTATGGAGCCTATGGTGGGGTCAAGGAGGGACAGTATGCGCTGTGCCTTGCCGAGGGCATACGCTGCTACCACACTGGTAATGCCTTGTGCCTGATTGTGCCGCCACCAGTTGTTCAGGTCATCGGCTACCTCTTGCTGTGTAGGCCACCGGAAAACCGGCAGGCCAAATGTGGATTCGGTAATGAAGGTATGACAGCGCACCGGCTCAAAAGGGGTGGAAATACCATCGGAATGCAGCTTATAGTCTCCTGACACCACCCATACCTCGCCCTTGTAGGCTACCCGGATTTGTGCCGACCCGGGGATGTGACCGGCCGGGTGGAAGGAAAATTCTACGCCATTGATGGTAAATGTCTCGCCATACCGGTAGGTGGTAATATCGATCTGCCCCAGCCTCTTCTGCAGGATGGGGGCTGACAGGGGCGTGCAAGCATAGTGTTGATGCCCCCACCGGGCATGGTCACTGTGGCCGTGGGTAATGAGGGCACGGGCTACCGGCCGCCAGGGATCGATGTACACATCGGCCTGCGGACAGTAGATACCGTGCTGATTGGTGGTAAGTAGTGGCATAGGCAATTGGCCAGACGTGTTTTTTAGTAATCAAATTAGCAGTAATGAAAATTTAATCTCGTGTAACGCTCAATTCATTGGATGAATTTTTTATCTTTCAAACTCATAAACCAAAACCAAAACCATGTTCAGAACCATTCTCTTGGATTCCTCCAGCTAAGGCTGTCACCGGTATATCTCCTCTTTACTTTTCGTGATACACAAAGTGTCTTGCATACAAATGCGAGAAGCTACCTCTTGTTCCATATCCAAAACCCATTACCATGAAGCGTATCCTTACCCTCATTGTAACCCTATTTTCTGCAATAAGTTGCATCTATGCGCAATCCTACGCACCCGTATTGGTAGAATCTACCCCTGTGCCGGGTGGTGTGCGACTCACCTGGACACCGGTGTCGTCTTCCAGTGCCTCCGGATATCACATCTACCGCAACGATGTGTTGATCGGTGTGACAGACGAGGTGATAGACAACGAATTCACCGACAGGAACCCGATTGCCGGTGCGGTGGTGACCTATTGTGTCACCTCCTATCAAGGGAGTACAGAATCTCCTTACCGCAACTGTATCATAGACTCGAGCTTCTACTACGGTGCCTTTCTGGCCTCAGATAGTGCCAGCGATGCCCGTATTGAGCTCACCTGGAGCATAGATGCAGGATGCCTGACAGTACCGGGGACGGACTCCATCTATCTGGAAGTAAAGAACGCTACCACCAACGAAGACGTTTTTGTACAGATCCTGCAGGCGGACAGTGTTCCTACCGCTTCGGAGGCCGTAGTGTCGGTAGCGCTTAGTGGCGGGAATCACCTGCTGTTGGATGCAGCCTACACCGGTGGGTCCTTGACGAGCACTTTTCTAACCGGCATTGGTCGGGCCATCGCTATTGATGGGAACAGAGCAGTCATTGGTGCGCCGCTGGCAGATGGAGGACTGGGAAAAGCGCATGTGTACGAGCGGGTAGGCAACGAGTGGGTAGAAACGGCTCAACTGGTGCCGGCCACAAGATCCATTACTGACAACTACGGGGAAAGTGTGGATATATATGGTGGTAAGATCATCGTTGGTGCTCCCGGTGGCAATGGTATAGCGTATGTGTTTGAGCTGTCCGGTGGTGTGTGGAGCGAGACGGGTCAGCTGACAGCAGATTTCCAGCAAGTCAATGATGATTTTGCCAAATCGGTGGTAATCGATACGCAGTTTGCACTGGTAGGTGCCCCCGCCAAATATGGTGCGCAGGGTGTGATATTCCTGTACATGAAGTCCGGCTCCACCTGGAATCGTATCGGGCGCATCTTTTCCCGATTCCCTGCCCCGGGTCAGCGGTTTGGTTACTCGCTGGACTTTGACGGCAGCATGTTGGCAGTGGGTTGTCCGGGCAACAGTGCAGGGCGAGGCAGTGCTTATCTGTTTCAAAAACTGGGCTTCAGCTTTATCTATAGAGCAGCGCTGAATCCCGGTACATTGGTGGTGAATGACCGGTTCGGGGAGTCGATATCCGTACAGGGGGGCAGAGCAGTAGTGGGTGCTCCGGGTTCCAACGGCAATAAAGGAAGGGTCTACGTGTTCCATCAACAGAATGCGTTCAACTGGCCATTGGCAGCCACGCTGGCTCCGGCAGAGTTGCAGGCCGGCGACAGGTTCGGTGAAGGGGTTGCTCATTATGGCGACTTGCTGTCAGGTGGTGCGCCCACACGCGCTGCCGACAATGGAGCCGTGTATTTCTACAGGTACAGCAGCAGCTGGCAGGCCAACGGAAAGGCAGTACGGCCTGCAGGTTCTGCCGGTGATGGATATGGGTTGGCGATGGATATGTGGACAGATGGATTGCTGGTAGGTGCCCCCTATGAGCAGGGTGGACAAAGCGCAGTGTATAAATATTTCCACAACGGCAACATCTGGAATGGAACGGGCACGATTGGCGGCATCAAGGGCCCGAGCAACACCCTGGAACTATGGGTACTTCGAAACGGTCCACAGGTAGGTAATGGCGCTTTGATATCCGACGATTTTGTCTCGTTCAATATGACGTCACCAACTTTGGATCGGGTAAACTTTTCTACCGGTGCTGTGGTGTATCACTTCAACTATCAGGTGCCGATGAATCGCTGGACGCACCTGGCACTGGTGAGTGATTCGTCAACTGGCAGGTCACGTTTGTATGCCAACGGAGCACTGGTGGATGAAAAACCGAATTTCTTCCTGTATGGTGTAGAGCGTGCCGGTTTCCAACCCGGACAAACACCGCCCAATCAGCTGCAGGCACAGATCCGGGATATCAGGTACTGGTCTGATGCCAGAACCGGTCAAGAGATTGCCGACAACTTCGACCAGGTACTCACCGGCATGGAGCCGGACCTTACCGGATACTGGAAAGTATCGGAAGGAGCCGGTAACACGGCAGCCGACGCCACCGGTCACTATCCACCGGCAGTGTATCAAACCGGTAGCCCGGCGCCCTGGGTCATAGATTCCATCGCTCCGATTATCAGTGGTACAGCTACCGAGTGGGTAGGTGCCGATAAGGTGATGGCCTATACCCTCAACACATATTCCATAGGCTTTGGAACACCTTTGTGCCCGCCGACAAAACTGGATACCGGCAGCACACTGCCCTACAAAGTACCTGCAATCGTGGTTGACTCATCCCGGCCGGATCAGATGACCTTGTCGTGGGTAAATACATCAGAAGCGATTTCCTATTATCGGGTTGTCCGCGATGGCCTATCACTGGGTTTGCTGGATTCAACGGCACTCAATTGGACTGATTCCTATCGCTATGGAGTGACCAACACCCTCACGAATGGGCAGCCATACCGCTATTGTCTGGTTCCGTTTTCAACGTGGTTCCTCACCAACGGCCAGCCTACTGTGTATGACTCCATCTGCGTTCGTGGCAATACGCTGCCCATTGCATTCATGGCAGCAGACAACACAGCGCCGGCATCAGTTGACCTGACATGGAATGATATGTCGGCTTTTGGTGACTGGATAGAGATATACAGGGATGGCAGCTTCTTTGCCCAACTCGACAGTCAGGCAGTAGCCTACACAGATGCCAATCCGGTTCCCGGAAAGCGGCACGTGTACGAGTTTCGACTGCTGAATGACGGCGACATCGTGGTGGCAGCCACCGATACAGGTAGCATTCTGCCTGTGGGCGTTCTGGCAGGTCGGGTAATTACGCAATCCGGAGACTACGCCCTGGCAGGGGTTGCCATCGAAGCAACGGCTATCGTAGAGGGAGACACGATGCGCTACCAAACGGTAACGGGTCTTGCAGGGGACTTCCACATGGACCAGGTATACTTTGGCACAACATCCAGCTACTCGGTAACAGCCACCGCACAGGCAGGGTACAACATTACGACACCGGCGCAAAATGTGGTGTTGAAGATCAGCGATCCTGAGCGGACCAACCTCGTATTCAAAGGCGATAAGGACATACAACCTACGGGTACGCAGGCATTGGCGCTAACTAACTTCCAGGCCACGGATTTGCCGGGACAGGACATGATCCAGCTGTCGTGGACCTACAGTAGTCCGGATACAACGTGGTTCAAGGTATACCGTGATGATGCACTACTGACGATATTGACAGATACCGCTTCAGGAACGCTCACCTCATACAATGACCTCACGGGCGAACCCGGCACGAACTATCAATACGAGATACAAGCATATGTGTATGATAATGACAGTGTGGTAACAGAAGTGTCGGCCGGTGATGATGCCTCACTGAGTCTGTTGTCGGCAGTAGATACTTTTGATGCATCAGTAGTGGTCGGTGATGGGACCGTCCTACTCACCTGGTCACATTCATCAACCAACTTCGATGGCTTCGTGCTGTACCGTGATGGTGATGTGCTCGACACCATATCTGCCGCTGCGGCCTATTCCTTTGTAGATGAGCAGGGTATTCCCGGCAGGAACTACACCTACCGAATCCGCACCTTCGCCTCCCGAAACGATTCAACACACTATTCCGCCTACACGGATGGTGTTCCGTCGCCGGTGACCTATCCCGGCCTGCTTCCACCTGCTGTGGTAGATGCGACTGCAGTTGCTGCACAGGACCATGTGGTGATCACCTGGACCTATCCTGTGACAGGGAATGCCAACTTCTTCGGGTTCGAAGTGTACCGCACGGCTTCCGGCAACACCGATACGCTCACGTTGTACCATAAGGACTTCTACACCGGTATATTGGGAGGATTCTATCAATACCAATACATCGATTACACCGGCATACCGGGATTGAACTACGAATATGGGGTTGCTTCCATCAAGCAAATGCCTTACTTCGCCTCTACTGTAAATAGTGACACAGAGGTGTACCCTGCTGTATCCGAAGTGAGCGGGTTATCTGCCAGCACTACTTATACCGACCATGTGGAGCTCACCTGGGCGGCAGGTAGCACCAACCACCAGGGCTATGAAGTGTGGCGCAATGGCAACAAAGTGGCTGCCCTCGGCAAGAGCGCCCGCAGCTACACGGATGCTGTTAATACGGCCTCTTCCGCCAGAAGCTTTGCCTACACCATAAAAGCCATCAGGGATATTGATGGTGCGATGTATACGTCAACAGGCGTTGCCGCAACAGGCAGCACACTAGCACTTCCCAACGACGGACTGCAGATTCCGCTGAATTTTGTGGCCTCAGACCAATACACCAACCATGTACAACTCAGCTGGCAGTATCCGCCATACGTACTGTCGAAGTTCTTCATCTACAAGGATGGTCAGCTTATCGATTCGCTGGACAACAGCTTGCGGTTCTATTTTGACACAGCCGTAGCACCCGGCGATGTGCATACCTATGCCATTGAAGGCAGATGGATGGGCGACATCAGCGCTCGTGCCAGCGATGCCGGACGCCTTGGCTCACTGCTGCAGGTAGAAGGTATGGCTCAGTCTGACGAGGGGTATGGCATCCCCGGTGTGCGTGTGGCACTATCTGTTGGGGGCATCGAAACCGATGCTGCTTACACGGATGCTACCGGCTTCTACCGGATGCAAGGCGTAGCCAACGTGCCCGGCACTACAGTGACTGTTACTGCCAGCGGGCCGAATGCTGCCTTCCTGCAGCCTACCCAGCAGATCACTATTTCTGCCGGTACAGATCGATATGTGGTCAACTTTACGGATACATTCTACCACAGGCTCATCCTGCCGGATAGCGACGTGGCCACGCCTGTTCCGTTCCTGGCCTCCATCGACAGGCTTACCAATCAGGTGGAGCTGCGGTGGAACGTAACCAATCCCAATTATTCCGGCTTCCGCATCTTCCGGGGACTGGCACAGGCAGCCAATGTGCCTGCCGGACAGCCATTGAACTACCTGGATCCGTTTGCCTCACCCGGCTTCGACTATTACTACAGCATCTTCGCCTACTACTACAAACCAACCGGCACAGTACACTCCGACACCATCCACACCGGTATCTTTGTACCGAAGGTGCCACCGGTAGAAGGGCTGCAGGCATTGCCTGACTTTGATGAAGATGTGGTGAAGCTCTATTGGAGCCATCCTACAGACAAGCACACCTATTACGAGATACAGCGCAACGGCTCGGTAATTGCTACCGTACCGGCAGGGGAGCGCTTGTTCTTTGCCGATACCACCGGCAAGCCCGGGTATCTGTACCGCTACACGGTTACCTGTTACCTGGTGAATTCCGCAGGCTTCTTCAACTCCGATCCGGTAGTGGTGGAAACCAACTTCCCGGATGTAGCGCCTATTACCGAGCTGGCACTCACACCGGTTCCTGCCGATAACCGGGTAGACGTGAACTGGCGTCACACCAGTGCCTACTACACCTATGCGCTGGTGTATCGCGACAACGTGGTGATTGACACCGTGTACCGCAACATGCCGTTGAAGCAGAGCCTCGACTACTGGGGGCGTCCCGGTATGGCTACCAGATATGCCGTACAGTCGGTCGTGCAAAAAGACAACACCTACTTCTTCTCCGATACAGTAGGCCTTTCTGTGGTTTATCCCACACTTTACACGCCTGTACTGGATGGCGACGTGGCTGGTGTGGATAGGCTTACCTTACAGGGCAGTTACCTGCCGGCAGATGGATACTCAGGCTTTGAGTTCTACCGAGACAACGACCAGCTGCCGGGAAGTCCACGTAGCGGCATCGCTGCCAGCTTTACTTTTGAAGATAATGATGGTGTGCCAGACTCGTCCTACACCTACAAGGTGCGCGCCTTCAAGGACGTGGATGTAACCTATTACTCACCCTATGCTACACGCACGGTGGCATTCCCGCCATTGGCACCGCCATTTGCCTGTGCAGCCTCCGATGGGGCATACTTCAACCACATTGAAATCACCTGGCAACATAGCTCCACTGCCAACGACGGGTTTATCCTGTACCGCGATAATGCGGCGATCGATACCCTGCCTGCCGGAGCCCGCAAGTACAAGGATATTGTGAACAGCAGCAGCAACTCCGGAGTGAATCCGGTGTACTTCCTGCGGGCGTACAAGGTGGACAATGGCAACTGGTATGTATCGGTGCCCAGCAACAGCGATGATGGGTATGCACTGATACAGCAGTTCAGCATTCTGAGCTCGTACACCGACAGTGTAGCCGGTGCCCATCTGGGATTGAACGTGGCGATCGGTGCCGACTTTGCGCTGGGAGGAACCGGCACATCCACACAGGTGGCCAAGACCTATGACCTCGATGTTACGGGCAACTTCTCACCCGGTGCCGACCTTACACCTGATGCCGCCAGCGGCACGTCAACGGCTTTTGGCTATGATGTGGCGATTGCCGGCACACGGGCATTGGTGGGATCACCGTGGTCGTGGAACGCCAGTCCGTCGTCCCTGTTCTACCGGTCCGGTGAGGTATATGTGTACAACAAGCCAATCGGGCAGAACGTGTCGCTGGATACCATCCTGCGCAACTTCAACTTCCTGCCCACCATATTCCGCTCAGAGCATCGCCTGGGAACCCCCATCAACATGCAGCGGGTGGAATCCAACGCCTGGTCTACGTTCGTAGTCAATGATGTGACTACTTCGGTAGGACCAGCTGACACCTCAATCGGTACAGGTTCCGGTTTGACAAGTTTCGGTAATCAGCTTTTCTTTGATGTTACCAACGATGTCGTACTGAATCAGGTGACCGTATATCCGCAGGACACCGGTGTGGTGAGTGTTACCATCCGGCCTGCTTCCGGAGGACCTATCTACAGCCAAAACTTCAACGTACAGCCTATAGCAGCGTATGCAGCAACTGTACTTACCTTGAATGCGGCCATTCCTCCCGGAACCGGGTATAAGATCGATGCGCAAGGATCCAATAACATCGGTGCGCTTTACAGAAACAATGGCGGCGTATCCTACCCGTACACAGAGCCTGAAGGTGTGGTTTCCATCACCGGTAGCAGTGCCGGGGGATCGTTCTACTATTACTTCTACGACTGGCAGGTGACTGTAAAAGATACCGTAGGTACGCGTGTACATGAACTGGCAACTTCATACACGGTAGATACTTTTAGCGCCACCTTTGCCGTAAATCTGCCGACAAACCACACCTATGGCACGGATATTCAGTTGGATACCGTGTGGGTGAGGATGTCGAAGAATGGCTGGACACAGGGAACACGGGTAACCCTGGAGAACGTAACGCTGGAGAAAGTGGGTACCGGCTTCACCAAGACATTGTTCTCTACCAATACCAGCATCAGCTGTCCGCAAGACTCTATCGACATAGCACTGGTATCGACAGGTGGCAGCGGTCTGGTATCGGCCAACTGCTCCAACTCGGTTACGGGCGTGTTTACCAGTGCATCGAATTTTGCCGCATCCGGTATCACTACCAACGGCAATTACCGTCTTACATTCCGTGCCAGATTGCATGATCCTGTTGACACTGTCGCCAACGCGCTTACCGGACAGGTGATTGTAGATGAGGTGAAGTTGTCCTACTCCACGCTGGCAGGTGGCATCTACGCCAACGCACAATCTACAGGTGCTGAGATGGGCAGGGCAGTCGCGCTGAATGCGTCCATGATAGCAGGCGGAGGCCCGATTTTCAATACGCAGCGGGGTCTGGTTACCACTTTCATCCAGCGTGGCGACTGGGAGCCACTTGACACCCTGTTTGCGCCGACTACGGCAGCGCCGTTCTGTTCCTACACCGTATCGGTAAATGGCAACGGATACATGGATGAAACGCAGTGGACCCTGCGCGACAACACCAATACCGTAATTGCCAGTGGTGGTCCCTACATCTTCGGTGGCGGTGGTTCCGTTACGGTAAACACAGCCAACGCCCCCTTGACTTTCTACATAGAAACACAAGGCACGTTCAATGATAACGTGGCCAGCTTCTCCATTGTCAGCAATGGTATAGTGATCCGCTCCGGTACGATCTTTGGCGGCCAGACCCGCACGGAGAACAACATCAACGGTACCTGTGCCGGCGCACAGTTCGGCTATTCTTTGGCGATGGGGCCTAACCGCATGATCGTGGGTATGCCACGGGAGGTGAATCCTGCCGACAACTTTGGCTCCAAAGGGGCTGTGTACTACTATGAGCTGGGTAGCGATGGCAACTGGGTACAGCGCCAGAAGATTGCCATTCAACAGCCCGGACCTTCGGATGATCAGTTTGGGTTCTCGCTGGCACTGAGTGGCAACACGCTGGCCGTAGGCGCCAAAGGCGACGATTGGGATGCCAACGCCAGCTTCTGGGATGCCGGTTCGGTGTCGCTGTACGAGTTCAACGTGAGCGCCAACGAATATCAATTCCAGCGGAAGATCTTCAATCCGGACAATCCGCGGAAGACGTTCGAATTCTTCGGCAACGACATTGCCATTCAGGGCAACCTGATGGCCATTGGTGCGCCGGGTGTCAACAAGCTGGGATCAGGATCCGTAACCAATGCCGGTGCAGTGTACTTGTATGAAAAAGATGAGAACGGCAACTGGCTGCTCAAGCAACGGTACTTTGCCGATGATGCACAGTCGGGTGGCCGCTTTGGCTCCAGTGTGGCCATCTCCGGTAACACCCTGATGATCGGCTCAGACGGCTATGATGCCGGTAGTGCTGCCGATGCCGGTAAGGTGTATTTCATCTACTTCCGCGATCAGATCGACTCCGTGGTAGCCAGCGACGGTACTGAGGGCACCAAAACCCGCATTGAGTGGGTGTATAACGGTGTACGTTCCAACCTCAACAACTTCAACATATACCGAGATGGTGTACTGATCGCCGCAGCCAATCCAAACGAAAGCTTTGTGTTCGATTACGATGGCATACCGGGTAAGAAGTATGTATATCAGGTAGCACCGGTATCGCTGGATAAGGTGGTAGGGGTTACCAAAGGCGACGAAGGATGGCGCGAAGAAAACGGCATCCTCGATGGTATCGTGCTGACCTTCGACGGACAGGTAGGTGTGCCGGGCATCAACATCGAAGCCTGGGCCATGGTGGAAGGGGAGCGTTTCTCCTACAGTACCATCACCGACCAGGAAGGTAAGTTCAAGATCAAGCGCATGTATTACAGCGATTCTACGCGCTACTTCGTACGTGCCTGGAAGCCCGGCCATGAGTTCAAGAAAGATACCATGGATACAGAGTTCAACTTGCAGCAGTTCCAGCGTACCGTGGATCCGTTCTATGACCTTACAGCCTACGTGGTAACTGGTGTGGCTAAATATGAGAACACGGACTGCCCCATCGACAGCATGGATGTAACGCAGTTCAAGATCCTGAATGACGGCACCGTGTTCAAAGAAACCCGTCAAACCAACAGCGAGGGCAGCTACACGTTCAACATCGAGCCATTCAATACCGATATCAACCGGTATGAATACCATATTGCCGGTGAGCGCTATCGAGTGTCTGACAGCAACTTGTTGGATACAGTCTATTACCACTGGTCAGATAAGGTGAAAGTGCTGAACAACCCGGCTTCTGTCGGCAAAACCACTGTGCTGAGCGACTTTGTGGATACCACTACCTATCAGGTGCAGTTGTTTGTGCAGAACGTGTGTGGCCCTATTGGTCAAAACAGCTGGCAGGTGCAGGTGCAGTCTACCGATGGCTGTTACAACCAGCTGGTGAGCACCAACCTGAACGGCTTCCGCAACCTGTATCTGCCACCGAAGGACTACGTGTTCAGGGTGGTTGGCGTTGCCAGCCCCTCAGCGCAAACCTTGCCGGTGGTGGATTACCTGAAGGTACGACCCAGAAGTCTGGATCTGATCGCCCTGCATGAGAGTCTGAATGGAGCCGTGTCTGATACACTGGTGCCGATGAACTTCGTGTTCCATGTAACGCCCAATATCGGCATCACCAACCTCACCGACTTCCTGTGTGATGATCCTACCTTGCCTGTGGTTGTCTCTACCGGAGATGTCAAGACCTACAACGTAGTGGTAGGGGAGACATTTGATGGCATCACCTGTCCGGTTAACGAAGGCTTCCTCATCATTCGCAACAATGCCTCGGTAGAGGGAACCGTGCAGATCGACTACGATCCGGCAACAGGCAGCTTCCCGCCGTACACCTTTACGGTGGGATCGCCCAACATCGTATCGCCGTATGTGAAGTTCATGTTTGTGGAGTACCATACCGAAAGCGATGGCTTCCTGGGAAGCTATGCCGTAGCCTTCCTGATACAGGGTGTAGCCGGTGTGCCGGGCAACGACATCATCGTTACGCCGGCCTCTGAAAACGATCAGGTGCTGCTGCCACTGATGATCTTGCGTGATCCGCCGGGTGATGGCTCATTCGCACAGATCGACTCGGGTACTACCTTCGAGTCTACCCTGTCTGTGCAGGACGAATACAAGTTCGGATTAGGACTGGGTATCGAGGTAAAGACCAAGGTGTTCGGCTCCGGCATTCAGCTGGATATCGCCGGCAAGGTAACGGGCGGTTTCGACAGAAATACGCAGTTCAAGGTTACGGCTACCACGTCAAAGACCATACAGACCTCTTCGGATAGTCAGGCCGATGCAGCCGACCAGAGCAGCCGCTTTACCGGCGACAGAGCCGACGTGATTGTTGGTTCCGGCTTAGCCTTGCAGTATGGCATCGGTGTGGAGGTAAGTGTAGATGATACTTGCGGAGTTATCGTTGCCAACCGCATCACCACGGGTGCTGAGGTGCGCACCACCTGGATCTATGCGGTAGATCAGATCCGTCACCTGGTGAATGAATACAACCGGAATATTGAGAACGCCCGCAATGGCACGTACACCATTGACACGCTGAGTGCGCAGGCTACAGAGGAATTCCTGGCATTGCGCCGCGACAACTGGAATCAGATCCTCAACTATCATAGTGTAAAAACACTGCCGCACTATGCGTTCTGTGACCCGGCCAACTTTGCCCAGATTCCGGAGCCCTGGAAATCGGCAGCAGTAGCCTGGCGGACTGAAGGGTTCTGTACCCTGATCGGTAGCTACTCGCCCGATGGTCAAACATTCAACATGAATGAAGACATCGTGTGGGATGCCAACCTGATTGAGCGATACAACAAGGTGCGTCAGCAGGTGGGAGACATCGAAGACTATCTGAACTACAAGGGGCAGGTCATCTATGTAGAGTCTTTACTGGATCAGGTGCAGCTTGATCAGGCTTATCTGTCCTTGTATGGCCCCGATGCCAAGAACATCACCTTCTCCGGAGGTACGTCATTCTCCGAAGAGCGTGCCATTACCCGCGAGCGGGGAAGCTCCTTCAAGCAGAAGGTAGGTGGCGGCGCCAGTATTGCCGGTCAGACCATCGCTGCCGGTAAGGTTGTGACGTTCGTAGGTGCATGGGTAGGTTTCGGTGGTGGCGCCATGGGCGGTACTGTGCTGGAACTGACAGAGTTCGGCGTGTCGCTGAAGCCATCATTCGAGTTTGAGATCAACTACGAGCAGACGCAAGGATCTACGAACGGATTGCAGCAGAAGGTAAGCTACACACTCTCCGACGACGACCCGGGTGATCAGTATAGTGTGACCATCGTGCGGGGTGCACAGGCCAACCACACGCCTTACTTCTCCTTGCTGGGTGGACGTACCAGTTGCCCGACAGAGCCGGGTGCCATCTCCCGCGATATGCCGGATATCCAGCTGATGGGCCCCGGAGGTATGCCGGTGTCGCCGGTAACCTTCAATGCAGATCCGGATAAGCCGTTCATCATCCCGATACAACTGGCCAACCTGAATCCATTCGGAGAAGGGCGCTACTATGATGTGTACCTGACGGAGAACTCAAACCTGAATGGTGCCATCATCCGCGTAAATGGTCAGATTCTGGGGTACAACTCCGTATCAACGGTATTCATCAACCCCGGACAACCGGTGTATGCCTACCTGATGCTCGACAGGAACCCATACTTCTACGATTATGAGGACATAGGCATCGGACTGCGCTCCAGCTGTGATCTCTATGTGTATGACGTGGCTACCTTCAGTGTACACTTCCGCCATCCTTGTTCGGATATCTCCATCAGCCAACCGTATGACAACTGGCTGATCAATGGCGATACCACATTGATGCCTGTGTACCTGACAGACTATGATCCATACAATCCGAAGCTGCAGAATGTGCAGCTGGTTTACCGTCGTATCGGCACGCCTGCGTGGGATACCATCGTAAGCCTGACCGCCGACTCCTTGCGGAACTATTTCGTTCGGTTCAGGCCTACCTATCCGGTGCCTACCTATCCGCATGTGTGGGACATCTCTACGATTCCTGACCTGACGGACGGCGATTATGAGCTGATGGCCATTGCCAACTGTGCCACCAGTGGTGTGGTAACGTCGAATCGGGTACGAGGAACCATAGACCGCAGCACCTTCCGCTTGTTTGGTGTACCGCAGCCATCGGATGGATTGCTGAGTACAGGTGATGAGATATCGGTAAGCTTCAACAAAGCCATCGACTGTCCGGTAAGTCAGGGTACAGCCGTGTACGAGTTCCGTGCTGATAGTGCCAATGGCCCGTTGGTGAATGCCTCGATGGCCTGCTTCGGCAACAAGATGGTGTTTTTGCTGGATAATCCGTTGTTGTATGAAGGCCGTATGGTCTATGCTACATTGAACGGCGTGTACGATGCAAGTGGCAACCTGCAGGCCGAAGAAGTAGCGTGGTCGTTCCGTGTGAGCAACAACCCGGTATATTGGCAGCCGATGCGCATAGAGGTGAGTGTGGAGAAAGGCACGCGTGGCCAGGTAACTGCTATGTTGCGCAATACAGGTGCCGGCAAGGACAATTACCAGCTGAGCTATACACAGGCATGGATGCGACCTTCGCCAATGGTGGGTCAGGTACTTCCGGCAGGCATACCGGTAATGTTAGATCTGGATGCCACCAACCTGGAAGTAGGTACGTACAACGATGTAGTACGCGCAGCCATAGCCGGCTACACTACCATCGATCTGCCGGTGACGATGCACGTCATCAAGCCATTGCCGGCGTGGAACGTAGATCCGGCTCAGTACCAGCATAGCCTCAACGTCATCGCCATCAACTACATCGACTCGGTAGCTACTACCGATACCAACGATGTGATTACGGCCTGGGTGAATGGCACTCTGCGTGGTGTGGGCAAGATCCGTGAGGTGGCAGGGCCGCTGTACCGCAGCTATCTGACGGTTTACGGTAATGCCATCGATGCCGGTGCTATCATTGACTTCCGGGTATGGGATGCCAGCCGTGGCGCATTGTTCCAGGGTCATCCGGATAACGTGATGACTTTCGAGATCGATAACACCATCTATGGATCCACACCATCGCCTGAGAAGATCTGGGTGGACACAGACGTGGACTCATTCCGTATGATTCCGTTGAATCAGGGCTGGACATGGTTCTCCATCAACATTACTCAGCCGGATATGAGTGTGAACAACATCCTGCGTTCCATTTCTCCTGCCAATGGCGACATCATTATGGGCCAGGCGAAGAGTGCGGAATACCAGGTAGGTGTTGGCTGGACTACGTTGACCGGTTCGCCGGCCAACACGCTGCTGGATACCATCAGGCCTGTAGAAGGGTACATGATTCATCTGGCACAAGCAGACACCTTGTTGCTGACGGGCGAAGATGCACTGAACCAGCTGATTCCTGGCTTCAGCGGCTGGAACCTGATTGGTTACCTGCCGCAGGAAGCCCGTCCAATCAATGACGCATTCCTGACTACGGTAAGCTTTGCCGATGGTGATGTGCTGAAGAGCCAGACTGACTTTGCCATCTACAATGATGTAGATGCGGTGTGGGAAGGCAGTCTAACGGAGATGTCGCCCTATCAGGCCTACAAGCTGAAGTTGGGCAGTAACACAGGTGTGTACTACCGTGGTACGGGCCCGGCGGGCTGGAAGGTAGAGCCGTCGGCTTATGAGCATGCCATGCGTATGATGGCGGTGGTAAACGTGTTCGGCTTCGAGTTCAGGGATGAGGAGAGCATGGTAGCCGCCTTTATCAACGGAGAATGCCGCGGTGTTACCAAGCTGGTGTATGTGCCGCATCTGAATCGCTATCTGGCGCCACTGTTCGTGTACAGCAACGAAGTAGGCGAAGAGGTGACATTCAAGATTTGGGACGGTATCATTGATACGCTATATGATGCTTCACAGCGTATTGCGTTTAACCCGCAGGCACTACCCGGACGGATGCGGACGCCTTTTGTGGTGTCGCCACAAGGCACCAGTACAGGTACGGATGCAGGCATAGAGCCGGTACAACAGGCATTCAGTCTGCAGCCGAATCCATTCACCGAGCAGATGGTGCTGGAGATCACCGAGGAGATGGGCGACGACTACGAGGTAGTGATGTACAACGCGATTGGCGAAGTAGTGTATCACCTAGATGCCAGCACCGTGAAAGGCAACAACCGCTTTGTGGTGAAGCCGCACAGAAAGTTGGATGCCGGCTTGTACATGGTGGTGATCCGCAATGGAGAACAGATGGTACAGCAGTTCAAGGTGGTGAAATTGTAACCACCGCTGCTACCTGATAACTGATAAAGGGCTGCCGAAAGGCGGCCCTTTTTTTGCAGATTAGCGAATAACTCATAACAAAAAAACAACATTCAGATATTGCATATTTAAAATTGGGTTTGTATACTTGTTTTGTTCTTCACCAAACACACCACTCATGAAGCTCAATACACCTTACCTTACCTTACCTTACTTGCTATCCTACAGTGCAGTAGCCAACTCTTGGCACAAAGCCATGCATTTGTTCCAAACAAAGGGCAATTGATAGATATGCAAGGAGACAGTGTGCCGGAATACAAGTACTACATGCAAGCGGGGCCAAATAGTACCTTTTTTACATCCAACGGGTATGATGTGGTGTACAGAAGACCAGATACAAGTGGTATTGCAGCAGACTCCATCATCCGCATCAACATGCATTTTGGGCAAACAGATGCCTACCCCGATTTTGTACCCGGGGATTCATCAAGCTACGTATTGAACTATTACCTTCCGCAGGCAGATACCAACCTGAGTACAGGACTAAGGAGATACAGCAGTATAACCGCAGAGAATATCTATCCAGGCATTAGCGTCACCTACATGGATAAGAATCCGGGTATTGGCATTCAGTTTACCATAGATACCTCCCAACAGCCGGAGGTAATTGAGCTGGTATTTACGGGACAAGACAGCGTGCGGCTTGATACGGTTAGCGGCATATTGCGTATTGATACAAAGCTAGATCCTCTGTTATACACCTTACCGGTAGCATGGCAGCAAAGTGGCTTGGTAGACGTAACGTATGATGTTGACAGCATTAATGTGGTTCGATTTGCAGTAGGCTCCTACAGGCTAGATGAAGAACTATACATAGAGATAGGTCAGGTAGAAGCCCTTACCGACCAGTGTGAAGGCAACCTGGCTTGGAGCACGTATTTGGGAGGGGAGAGTACAAACGATTTGGTGCATGACATAATTATTGAACCAGGCTCCGGTAGTACAGATAAGTTGTTTGTAGGAGGAGAGCTCGGTAGCCCCAGCATACCCAATTACACGGCTACGGGTAGTGTGTTGGCGTATGTGGGAGTGGTTGATGGCTTTGTAGCGGCATTTGACGTACAGGAAGGTGCAAATGGACTTGAGCATACCATGAAATGGTTGACGTACTATGGCAGCGGTGGAGTAGATCGTGTAAAGGCGGTGGAGTATGGCCGTTCATCTAGTTTTATGTATGCCTCAGGCGAGGTAGCAGGTAGTAACCTGCCCCTGCGCAAACCCAATAATGATGTGTATTGGAACGTACAGAACAACAGACGGCTATTTGTGGCAAGATTTGTGAAAAGTACTGGAAAACTGAACTGGGGCACCTATTTTGGTGGTAATGATGCTGATGAAATCCATGATATGGAAATGAACCAGGCCAATGAAATATACATAGTAGGAAGAACAGAAAGTGTGAATTTTCCATTGCTTGACTTGAGTGATGGTAGTTATTACAAGGGCATACCTAAAACACCGGGAATTGCTTTTGTATCCATATTTGATAATGACCAAGGATTGCTACACAGCACCTGTTTTGGCACCTCTGAGACGGCGATACATGCTATAGCATTAAACTATGAAGGATCATTTTCATCATCTGTGTACATAACAGGTGAAACCAATGCAGGTAATACCAGCGATTTTCTGGTAAAAGAAGTAAGTACAGGATTTGATAATGTAACCAATAGTTATGGTGGAGGAAATCTGGATGCATTCATTACCAAGTTTCAACCCACTACAACGGCTAAGTTTCCCTTATCATGGTCATCCTACATAGGTGGAAGTGATGCGGACGCAGGCCTTACCATAGCTATTGCTTCAGAAGACGTGTATGTGGGAGGCTACACGGGTTCAGGAGATTTTCCGATTGAAGAAGATACATCGTCAGGCGCATTCAACCAAACTGCCAAATACAATCAGGCTGATGGTTTCATTGGCCGCTTTACCAAACAGGGTGAGCAGCTGTGGACTACTTATTTTGGCAGCGATGGAATAGATGAAATCAGAACTATTCTGGCACATCCACAACATGAAGATATTTACTTTATAGGTCATCAGATAAGCCCTACCGGCCCACGTGATATCAGTATAGCCAGTTTATCAAATGCATGGAATCAACCCACCCCGTCCAGCATCAATAAGGAAGTATTCATAGGTTGGTTGATGCCGGACAACCGATTGAATTGGTCTTCCTACTTTGGTGGAGACAATGATGATGAAGCCTACTCAGGCACCAGAAAAGCACAGGACTATTTTGTGATTGGAGGGATAACAAAGACCTCCCAGGATCCGCGCTCTTCTAGTGTTTTTCCACTTTGCAATCCACTGGATTATTATAGTGTAGTTCAAGTTCAAAATAATCTTAATGTTGAATATGGATTCTTGTCCAACTTTGAAGTGCGGGGGCTGACTACAAATGTGGAAATTTTTGGTGACCAAATGGAAATCAAAGTTTTCCCTACCATAGCTGATGATTGGATTTGTATTGAGATGCTGGTAGACAACCTTACAGACTATAGCTATATGCTATTGAATACAATTGGTCAACATGTTTTGGTAGGTGCCATTCATAACAGCTATCAACTGGTAGATGTAAGCAGTCTTCCTAATGGCGTGTATTTGTTGTCCATAAGAAGCCTAGCTGGTGTTGAATCAACGTAGAAGATTATCAAACAATAAGGTTATGTTGGTAAAATATGTAATGAGCTTACTAGCCTTATCTATTCTGTTGGCTGGTCAAGGAAGTGCGCAGTGGGTGGAACATTCACGCCTAATAAATCTGAATCAAAGACCTGACATTGCAATCAGCATTTCTTTTATAACTAAAGATACGCTCGTACTAACTGAAACTCATAATGAAATTCTTACTTCTTATGATGGAGGTAAAACATGGAATTCGCGGATAATTGGAAGTAGTTTATTGTCTCAGTTATGCCGTGCTGTGTACTACGATCCTAGGCAAAAGCGCATCTGGGTAGGGTGTGAGAATGACCAACTGTGGATATCAGATGATTTTGGCCGATCGTGGACGGATGTATGGCCCTTTTCCCTGACCAGCGTATTCAACTCCCTCTATTCATTCGATAAGGACCTGGTATTTTTTTCTGACCTGCATTCCGGATTCGGGTTCTATTCAGTAAGTGATGAAAATATATCCTGGGTAAATGATCGAATTATTCGACCAGATGGTGGTACTATGGGGTTTTTTAATGCATATCAGGTTGATTTTGTCAATGACAGTGTAGGGTATCTGGTGCATGATAAAAAACACTCTAACGCACCCCCAAATATTTACAGAACAGAGGACGGTGGCTACACATGGCGGTTTGTAACAGGCAACGATCCGGCAGGAGTGAATGATAAGAATATTTACATCATACAGTTCATTACCGAAGAGATTGGCTATGGAGTAAGCAAGGGGTGGAGCAATCTGTACAAAACAGTAGATGGTGGCAAAACCTGGAACGAGGTTTTGGATGCACACGGGCAAATTGCAAGAAGTAGGTTTCTTACCCCTAATAACTTAAAGTGCTTTGATTTTGTAAATGAGGAGTTTGGGATGGTTGTAACTGACAATAATATATACCGAACATGTGATGGAGCGCAAACATGGGAAATTGTCAACCCTGAAATAAAACATTATATAGCCATATTTGATGGGATAGACTGTTATGATGAAAGCAATTGTGTTGTTTTTGGATATGGCAAGCATAATTCTACCGATATAGGCTATAACGCTATATGGCGCACAGAGAATGGTGGTGGCCCCGGTATCCCGCTATCGGTAGAGTCTGCACCTGCTGTACCACAGCTGGCAGCCAGAATACAGCCGGTACCTACGGGGGGTGATAGTCAGCTGCTACTATCTGCTATGGCACACAAGGAGGTAGAGGTGCGAGTAATGGATATTGCCGGCAAACTCGTTTATGATACCACACTGCAAGGCGTACACCAACATACCTTACCAAGTGCTGCCTGGGCCAGCGGTATGTACCTGGTACATGTAATTCCTGCCGGCCAGCCGGCACAGGTACTCAAAATGGTGCGGCAATAACATACAGCAGTTCAAGGTGGTGAAATTGTAACCACCCCTGCTACCTGATAACTGACAAAGGGCTGCCGAAAGGCGGCGCTTTTTTATGGAATCTGGGCTATGGCAGCTGTCACGGCTCTTGCCATGTCTTGAGGCAGTACAGCTTGCTTCCAGGGATGCTTGCCGCCAAATGTGTGACCGGCATAGGGTAACAGCAGCAATTGACTGTTGGGCTGTGCTGCATGGAGTTGGTGGGCGGCTGCTACCGTAACGGCTTCATCAGCCGTGCCATGTATGATCAGCCAGGGGATGCTGATATGTGAGGCAAGTGTCAGTATGTCGAAACGGGCATGATGCGCCATGAAATCATCATACAAGGTGATGTACATCGGTAGTTGCTCACCGGTGCGGCTATTGACCACATATTGCACGCCATCACGCTGCCAGCGGGTGAGTAATGCCGGCGTCCAGAAGTGATCGAAACTATGCACGGCTGCCCAGGTAACCAAACGAGTTACACGAGGGTCTTCTGCTGCCTTGCAAATGGCCAATCCACCACCCCGGCTATGACCCAACAAGGCAATACGTTTCCGGTCTACAGGTATTTCTGCCAGTCCCCAGTCCAGCACCCGACCCAGGTCGTCCAGTTCAATGGAAAACGTATTACGGCCAAAAGCCTCCGGGTCGGCAAAGGTGGTGAGGTGCTCCGGTGTGGTGCCATTGTGGCTGCCATTGAAACGCACTACCATACAGCCGGCTGCAGCCAACCGTTTTGCTACCAGGGGGAAGGGCCCCCAATCCATGAAACCCTTGAAACCATGAATGAAGATCACCAACGGAAACGGCCCTTCACCATCGGGCATCGTTACCTTCACCGGTATCGGGCGATCATGATTGGGCTGGTACAGCAATTCGAAGCGGTCTTGGCGGGGCATGTGGTATGTGGTTTCTCGTTTTTAGTTTATGGATTCGGTTACCTAAAAATACCCGTTTCAGGCAACAGAGTGCCGTACAGTGATATGCGATGTGCGTACAGCGATATGCGATTTGCGTACAGCGATATGCGTACAGCGATTTGCGACAGCAGAGGATCGACCAACCTTAAAAACGGTCAACGCTATTTAGGGATGGTCAGGCAACTGGCAACCCACAACTAAGGATTGATAATCCAATATAACTGGGAGATTGCCATGCCTGAGGCGGACAAGCCACGGTCGTTCCTCCCTCGCAATAAACCTTGAACCTTGAACCTTAAACCTTGAACCTACCTGCGGCAGGCAGGCTTGCTTTGAACCTTGAACCTTGAACCTTGAACTCCAAACATCCAACCTCAAATATCTAATATCCAACTTCCCCATCCAACTTCCCCTCCTCCCGTTTCGTTGTATCTTCGTGCAAACGATAACATGTCTGTAGTAGACGACATAAAAGCACCGGTGGTGCGTGAACTGGAGATCTTCGAGGAGCGATTCCGCGACTCCATGCGCAGCCAGGTGCCCCTGCTCGATCGTATCACGCACTATATTGTAAAGCGGAAAGGCAAGCGCATCCGCCCCATTTTCGTCTTCCTCTCAGCCCGCCTGATAGGCGATGTTACCGATGCCACCTACCGGGGTGCTTCCCTCATCGAGTTGCTACACACCGCCACGTTGGTACATGATGACGTGGTTGACGATGCCTTTGAACGGAGGGGTTTCTTCTCTATCAATGCCTTGTGGAAGAACAAGATAGCCGTACTGGTGGGCGATTACCTGCTGTCGCGGGGGTTGCTGCTGTCATTGGATAATAACGACTATGAGCTACTGCAGACCGTATCGGATGCAGTGCGGCAGATGAGTGAAGGGGAATTGCTGCAGATTGAAAAGGCACGCAGACTGGACATCAAAGAGGACATCTACTACGAGATTATCCGCCAAAAGACAGCCTCACTCATTGCTTCGGCTTGTAAGGTAGGCGCCCTCTCGGCAGGTGCCAATGCGGAGGAAGCAGCTCGGGTGAAGGATTTTGGTGAAAAAGTGGGCATGGCCTTCCAAATCAAAGATGATCTGTTCGATTATGGTGATGCCGTAGTGGGTAAGCCTACCCGCATCGACATACAGGAGCGTAAGATGACGCTACCCCTCATCTATACCCTGCAGCAAGCCGATAGCAGGGAAAAACGCTGGATCATCAATACCGTGAAAAACCACAACGAAGACAAACCCCGTGTAGAACAGCTGGTGCGTATGGTCATCGATAAGGGCGGCATCGACTATGCCACACAGGTAATGCATCGCTTCCGTGATGAAGCCTTGGCGGTGCTGGATACCTTCCCCGCCGGAGAGGCTCGCAGCAGCCTGCGGAAGCTGGTGGAGTACACTGTGGATAGGGAGAAATGACTTGTCAAGGGGAGAGGGGTGAATTAGAAAATCAGAAAATTAGAGGATTAGAAAATGGGCCGAGCCGTTGTGGCGCAGTATTGCTAAGCGTGCTGCGATCTACGATTGGCCTGCTGCTAGTCAGGTTACTCAGAACGGATATCCGACAACCGAGAACGCTGAAATAGTGAATTAGAAAATCAGAAAATTAGAGGATTAGAAAATGGGCCGAGCCGCTGTGAGCGCAGTGTCGGTGTGCGTGCTGCGAACTACTATTGGCCTGCGGCCAGTCAGGTGATTCTTAACGGACAACCCACAATACCCAACCGAGAACGCTGAAATAGCGAATTAGAAAATCAGAAAATTAGAGGATTAGAAAATGGGCCGAGCCGCTGTGGCGCAGTGTAGGTGTGCGTGCTGCGATCTACAATTGGCCTACTGCTAGTCGGGTGACTTAAAACAGACAACCGACAACGGATAACGGACAACTTGAAACCCTTACACTTCGACAAGCTTAGTGTGACACCAACTTCGAACTTCGAACATTGAACATTGAACTCTGCACTACAGGCTACTCCTTCTTCACCGCAGCAGCCTTCCCATCCTCTTCCGAAATCGTTACCTTATCACCACGTTGTAGGGTGCGTTGTACCGTGGTATACGGTCCACTAATGATGGTTTCTCCTTCGGCAATGCCTTCCAGCACTTCGATATACTTGTCGTCTTGAATGCCGGTCGTAACCTGCACAGGACGTACAGTCTTGTCGTCGTTCAAGCCGAATACTACCTCCACCAGATCGTCTTTCACATCTGCTTGGGTGGTGTCGCCAATCTGCTTGGGTGTGCGTGTGGTTACCGCTTCAATCGGAATACTCAACACCTCCGTTTTTACCTGCGTAATGATGTCCACCGAAGCCGACATACCCGGCAGGAACGGGAATTGTCCTTTTTCGGGGTTCAGCAGGTCGGCGTAGCTGGATTCCAACAGCCGGATGCGTACCGTAAAGTTGGTAGCGGTTTCGGTGGTCAGCTGGCGGTTGGCATTGGTGGCTGACGAGGATATCTGCGTAACGATGCCTTTGAATACACGGTCATCATAGGCTTCCACCTCAATCAATGCGGTATCGCCAATGGAAATGCGGAGGATATCGTTTTCACTCACGTCTACTCTGGCTTCCATCACCGACAAGTCGGAGATGCGCATCATTTCTGTGGCAGAGAATGTGTTGATGCCGCCCACCACTTTACCTTCTTCCACGTTCAGGCCGGTAACGATACCCGCCATAGGGGCGTACACTGTTGTACGGGCCAGATTGTTGCGGGCTTCCTGCAGGGTTGCCTCGGCACTTTGCACCTGGAAGGTGGCTGCCTTTACGCTCTCATCAGCAGCTTCCAATTCAGCCTCAGCTACCTTGAAGGCTGCCTCTGCGGCGTCAAATTCCGCTCTGGATATAACCTGTTGGTCAAACAGTTGCTTCTGGCGACCGAAGTCCAGTTTGGCACGCTCGTACTGCGCCTTGGCCTGTGCTGCACGAGCTTTTGTGTTTCCCAGATTGGCCTTGGCGGTGAGCACGGCCGCTTCTGTTCTTTTTAAGGCATCCTGGAAGATGTCGGGGTTGATGCGTACCAGCACATCATCGCGCTGCACACTATCGCCATCCTGCACCATGAGTTCAATGATCTCGCCGGCTATTTCGGGGATGATGGCTACTTCATCTTCCGGATAGATCTTTCCCGAAGCTGACACCATTTCAGTGATGGTCCGTTTTTCCGGTTTGGTTGTTTCAACCTCGATACCGCCATCTCCTTTTTTGAAGAAAATCGCTGCTACGATGAGGAGAATCACCGCCACGATGAGGATGGCGATTACCGGCCTTTTTTTCTTACCCTGTGCCATAGTCTATTTGAGTTGGAGTGGTTTGCCAATGTTGAAGTCCAGCACCTTCAGTGATAGCAGGTACTGGTATTTTGCCTGTGCCAGGTTGGCACGGGCAATGTTCAGGTTATTTTGTGCAATGGAGAAGTCGAAGGGCGTTACCACCCCTTGTTCTGCCCGCTTTTTCGTGTACTCGAAGGAGCGTTCAGTAGCGGTCAGGTTATTCTCTGCAGCAGCATAGCGTTTGGCTGCGGCTTGTGCATTCAGGTAGGCGGTGTAGATGTTATCGCGGAGTGTGTTTCTACGCTGTTCCAGTAGCAGTTGGCTGCTTTGCGCACCCAGGTTGGATTGTACCACCCCATTTTTTACCAGGTTGCGGTTGAAGATGGGGATTTGCAGCGATACACCCAGCTGCCGGTTGAGGTTATCGTTGAGCTGATCCAGATAAGGGTATGGCAAAATCTCGGTCGTAAAGAAGGGCAGCGTAGATACTACGGGTGTGTTGGCACCCTGCACCAGTCCAATCACGGGGAAGGTGGCCTCGCCCTGTTCGAAGCGGCGGCGTGCGCTGGAGTGTGTAGTGCCCAGTCCGCCGTTGAGGCTCAGGGAGGGGAAGTAGCCGGCACGGGCAATGCGTACACCCAATTCTGCGCTGCGGTATTGCTGTTCGGCATCCAGCATCAGCGGGTGGGTGCCGAGAGCCTGATTAAACAGGGCTGCTACATCGCCATACTGTTGCAGTGCCACTTCATCCACTTCACCGGTGAGGTTTTGGATGTTAAAGCCGGGTGTAGGCTCCATCAGCATGGTAAGCTGCAGCCGCAACAACGACAGGTCTACGTCGTTTTCTGCATTTACCACCTGCAGTTCGGCTTGCGCTACCTGCGCTTCCACTTCCAGCTGATTGCCTTCGGGCAATGTGCCGGCAGTCACGAATTTCTGGGTGATGGACAATTGCTGCTGTGCGTTGGCCAGCTGATCCTGTGCGATGCCCAGGTTTTCCTTGGCTACCAGCACAGTTAGGTAGGCTTGGGTGATGGTAAGGGCAATGGACAGTGCCGTATTGTCGCGGGCATACTCGCTGGCCGCCAGGTTGGCCTTGTTTTGTTCTATCGTGTTTCGGATGCGTCCACCGCTGAACAAGGTGACGCTGCTGTTCATGTTCAGCGTGGTAGTATTGGTAGCCTCCGTGATGAACTCGTTGGTGGTAGGGTCAATGAATCGCCCCCAGTTGAAGAACAGTCCACCACCGGCATTCAGGTTGGGCAGCATGCCGAAACGGGCCGTCTGCAACTGGCTGGCATTGGCCTGTATGTTGAGCTCACTCTGCTGAACGGTGATGTTGTTGTCTACCGCATATTGTATGCATTGCTCCAGCGACCACGACTGTGCATATTGCAGCCGGGGCAACGCCACAATAAGCAGAAGAAGACATAGTATAGGTTTCATGGTTTACTGCTAATTTTCCGACGGATAAAGTTAGGGATTAAAACAGGGGGCGCTCTTTTTTGCCCCGTAGCCTTACAGTATTTTAACATTTGATGCATTCTTATCAGATACTACATGTCTCTTATTCAGCCATTTGACGACACACATTACATGAAAGAGGCCCTGCGTGAGGCGCAGCGCGCCATGTCGGAGGAAGAGGTGCCGATTGGTGCTGTGGTGGTAGCCAACGGGCGCATCATTGCACGTGGGCATAACATGGTAGAAAAACTGCACGATGCTACGGCTCATGCGGAGATGATAGCCATTACGGCTGCTTCGGAGCAGCTGCACAGCAAGTACCTGAAAGATTGTACCGTGTATGTAACCGTAGAGCCATGCCCCATGTGTGCTGCGGCACTGAAGTGGGCGCAGGTAGCGCGTGTGGTGTATGGTGCACCGGAAGAAAAATGGGGTTATCGCCACATCAGCGAGGAGTTGCTGCATCCCAAAACGGCCGTCACCGCCGGCATCCTGGCCGATGACTGCAGAACCTTGATGCAGACTTTCTTCCGCAGCAAACGCGAGGACTAGTTTGTGGTTTATTGATTGTGGTGTTTAATTACCTCAACCTACAACCTACAATCCACAACAGATCGCCGACAACCGGCATCCGAGGTCAAACAACTGCAAACTTCAATATGCTTATTTGACGGCAACTTTGAACTTTGAACCCTCAACCTTGAACCCCAAACCTCCCCGCCAATTGAACTATTTTTGCATCCTCAGGTTTAGGAATACGAACTATCGACACAACTGTTTATTCACCCAAAAAAATAACGCATACCATGGCTTTTCAATTACCCGATCTGCCCTATGCACACGATGCACTGGAGCCGAACATCGACACACTTACCATGCAAATCCATCATGGGAAACACCATGCCGCTTACACTACGAACCTGAATAATGCTATCGCCGGCACCGAACTGGAGAGTCAATCAATTGAAGCTATCATTGCACATGCCGGAGCTCATGGAGCGGCTGTGCGCAACAATGGTGGCGGGTTTTATAACCACAACCTGTTTTGGACTGTGATGAGCCCCAACGGGGGAGGCCAGCCTGCCGGTGAGTTGGCTGAGGCCATCAATGCCGCTTTCGGTTCATTCGATGCATTCAAGGAAACCTTCGCCAAAGCAGCCGCTACTCGTTTCGGTTCCGGCTGGGCTTGGCTGATCGTACAGAACGGTACGCTGAAAGTAACGTCTACCCCCAACCAGGACAATCCCCTGATGGATGTGGCCGAAGAAAAAGGCACCCCCATCTTCGGCATCGATGTATGGGAACATGCCTACTACCTGCACTACCAGAACCGCCGTCCCGACTATATCTCCGCTTTCTGGAATGTAGCCGACTGGGACGAAGTAGCCCGCAGGTACGCTGCCGCTAAATAAGCATTCAGCAATATCCAATCTACAAGAGCTGATCGGTTACCGGTCGGCTCTTTTTTTTAGATGTCGGATATGAGATATGGGATTTTAGACATTTGATTTGCAATACCAGCCTGCAGCGGGTTCAATCAAATTGGTGAAGTAGCATCTACACCGGTGCAGGTAATCAACCCTGCAGTCGCAATACAAGGTACGGATATGAGCTACGGACCCTCACATTGGTGGACATAGTAATCAGGCATCACAACATCTGTTTTACTGCAACTTCTCTCCGGAATGGTTATTTTGGGCCATATTATTCATATAAAACAATCATAGTGATTACAAGTAAGCATGGCCTTTTGGCCCTATTGACAGTAACGGTCGTATTGTTGGGCTGTAAGAAACAACGCCCTACCGGTGAACGCTTGAACTTTGAGGATATGTTGGCACAATCCGTGGCAATCACCGTTAACCCCTCCGGTAATGCGCCGCTATCGGCACTCCTTACATGCAGAACAGAAGAACCCTCTTTGTTGGAAATCACCGTACAAGGTGATGCGCCGTTGCAGCGTACTACTACTGAATACCGCTTTGAGCAGCAGGTGCCTGTCATTGGCCTGTATCAGGGTAAAAACCAAGTGACCGTAAAAGTGATTGACGACCTGGGCAATTACGGGGAGCAGTCGTTCGATGTGGTAACCGATTCGCTCCCATCGTTCGTTCCCGACACCCGTATCATCGCTTATGATGAAACGCTGGCAGAACCCGGCTGGAATTTCTGCGAGGTAAGCATCGGCGCTGGCGGAGCGTTCAAGAGCTACCCGATAGTAGTAGATCAGTATGGTGAAATTCGCTGGGCGATGAATGCCTTCAGTTATCCGGATCTGTTGTTTCCGTGGAAACGCCTGCCCAATGGTAACCTGTTAACAGGAATTCACGAACAACTGTACGAATTCGATTGGCTGGGCAATGAGGTGCGGTCTATCGCCATTCCGGGTTACCATGCCCACCATGAAATTACTCCTATGCCCAACGGGAATATTCTGGTGGCTGTAGATAAACTGGGCCTGAATACGGTAGAAGACCATATCATCGAAATTACTTCCTCGGGAATGATTGTGCAGGAATGGGATCTCCGGCAGATCTTGGATGTAGACCGATATGATCTGGTATTGGATAGTGTGGATTGGTTCCATATGAATGCCATTTTTTACAGTGAGACTGACGATTGCTTGATCGTGTCCGGTAAGAACCAGGGAATCGTCAAGATTACCCGAGATAACCAGCTGGTTTGGATATTGGCACCACACAAAGGTTGGGGAAAAGCCGGCATGGACGGAACGGGATATGAAACTTCCGATTACTTGCTTACGGCTGTTAATGGATCCGGCATGGCCTATCCGCAGGATGTGCAGGATGGTGTGGTTACCAATCCCGATTTTGACTGGACATGGGGACAACACGCGCCCATGCTGCTGCCCAATGGCAATCTGTTTGTGTTTGATAATGGCGGAGGGCGCAAATTTGACAACAACACCTTTACCTACTCACGTGCTGTAGAATACAGGATTGATGAAGCGAACCAAACAATAGAGGAAGTGTGGCAATACGGTAAGGAGCGGGGGCTGGAGCTTTTTGCGCTCATTATCAGTGACGTAGATGCGCTCGCTGGTAGCAATCGCCTGATGACTTCCGGCATTATGTTTGATCCCAACCAACCGTATGCACGCGTGGTGGAGGTGAGCTATCCGGGGAAAACGGTAGTGAGCGAGTTGTCTATTGACTTCCATAATGAATTGGGCGCAGGCACGTTTGCCTGGGGCGAATTCGACATCTGCTATCGAGCCGAACGCATGGATCTGTCGAAGTAACGTTACCGACCTGCATAAAAAAAGACGCTTTCGAGCGTCTTTTTTTATGGCCATAACTTATCAGCTTATCCGGCACTGCTATTCTGTCCCAATACGCTATACGTCTACCAAGCACTCCCAATCACCATTCATTGAAAATCAGCCCATTCAGTTGGCACATTCGTTTTTCCCCCTTTTCTTAGCAGCATGCTCTTCCGGACATGCATCGCGGTATGCTGGAGATTGTTTTGTTTACTACCTCCAAAAAACCCTTCACTATTAAACACCTTGTCCCCGCTATCACTCTTTTGCTGGCTTCTTTCTTTTTCACCTCAGTAACAGCTCAGAACTGGTACAATCCCGGTGAAACCTATGTGTTCCAATCGCTTAGTGGCCATGATTATGGCCAGGCAGTGCAGGTACAGATAGTGTTTGATAGTGCCGGGGTAGCTACAGTTTCCCAATCCTACCATACTGGCTCCGGTACTGATCAAATCCGCGGCTATTTCCGTGGCCGGCAGGGAGACTGGTCGTTCAGTGATAACACCTTGTCCATTCCCGGTAATGCGCCTTCCTATTTCCTGCTAACCCTGGACGATTTGCGAGTGTATGCCATCAATGGTGGTGCCATTTCACTCCACTGTGCTTGCAAGGCCGGCACCGATGAAGAGGCTACCTGCGAAGTCTCCCTTGTGGTAGCTGAGGGTGGGCACCATCTTAGTCTGGCCTGTAGGTCTGCCTTAGGGTGCAGTAGCTGTATCAAGCCGGTTGTTTCATCCACAGGCTTGGGCGATTTCTCACAAGGATTCCTGATAATGCAGGCCACTTCGGTGGTAATTGAGTGAGTTTCTATAGCGGTTGAGCGGGGCGATTTTCGTACCTTGTAGTGATGCGTCCGCTTCTGTTTCTTTTTTCCATAGGATGGCTGTTGGGTTGTAAATCATACCCGCCATTGCCCACTGTGGCATCGGTAGATTTAGAACAATATGCAGGTACCTGGTATGAGATAGCCAGCTTCCCTAGTCGTTTCCAGCGGGGGTGCCATTGTACCACAGCTACGTACACCTTGCATCCCAAAGGTTATGTGGTGGTAGAGAATCGCTGCAACCGCGATAGCACCACCGGCAAGGAGAGCTACATCAAGGGCAAGGCGTTTGTGGTAAAGGGCAGTGGCAATGCCCGTCTCAAGGTGCAGTTCTTTTGGCCCTTCCGGGGCGACTACTACATCATCCATCTCGCCAGCGATTATCGCTATACCCTGGTAGGCTCACCCAGCCGCAATTACCTGTGGTTACTGAGTCGTACCCCGCAGCTGCCGGCATCCGACATCGACACATTGCTACAAGCCGCCAAGGATGTAGGTTTCGATACCAGCCGATTGGTTTTTACGGTGCAGGAGGGGTGTTGAGTGGTGAAATTGATCTTCTTCCTTGTAATAAAAACGCCCCTTACGATAGGTAAGAGGCGCCTTGCATTTTTGGAGGTGGCGGATCACAACTTCCCCACCATCTTTTCCGGCTACACTTAGCGGTCAAATTCTTCTTCAGTCAGTAGCTCCAGTGCCAGGGTTGCTTCCTTTAAAATTGATGGTACAAGTACTTATGTGAAGTGACAGTAATGGGTAAGGGATTGCCATACTAATGTTAAGAAAGTATTTAATCGACATTTGCGACTAAATAAATAGTGAAAAATATCCACATACTCTTGACAAAGTCAATTTTTTTTTTTCACTTTAGTACCATGCTCTTCCGGAAATGCATCGCGGTATGCCGAAAAGCGAATAGAGTAGGCTCACTTAAACACCACAATCATGAAAGTATCAATTATTTTGATTGCCCTTTTAGTTGGATTAACAGTGGGATGTAAAAAGGAAGATATTGGAGCTTCCACAAATAACCAGTCTCAATCCAACAAATTCAATGCACCTGTTTATGAGAAGATCAAATTCTGCGTAAAGCATAGTGGCAATTCTCAATGTTACGTTACGCCATGTTCGCCATGTGATTGTCCTTTAGGTATATGTTTAATTAGGACAAGGCGGTATGGATCAGGCTTAAGTGTAGATGAAATTCAGGATGGGTATGGAACAGGTAATGCCTATTTTGATACTACCTATAACGAGGTAATGATAGTTTTTGACCAGGCTACTGCATTACCGGATTCGACAATTCCTGTTACTACTAATAATCGGGTATGGGATCAAAACAATGATATTGTTCAAAATTTCGGTTATGATTCAATAGTGTTTGATGTTGGCTCTTATCCAGTGAACTTTGACAGCTTACCATACGGTTTTGTGATTCTGCCATATGTGGCTTATAAGTGAGTTATCGGATTTCCTTACACTTTAAAATTTCTCATCCATAGAAGCTATGATAGCTTCTATGGATGGGCTTTCGATATGATGTCAAGACTGTTAATCGTTCTCGTACTTCTCAATGTTGCCTCGTGTAGGCCCATTCAACAATGGGTATTTGGTTTTAGGATCATTACCGAATTTGAGCCTGAGAAAAGCGTCACCTTCATGCAGAAAATGGGGATTGACCAGCCGCTTATCTATGTAGATGCCGATTTATACAATCAATACCAAAAGGAGCAGCAGTACAATTGGTTGGCTATGGATAGGTCAATGCAGCCGATGCAGATGCGTATGTACAATCAGCAAGGTGACTTAGTAGGCTACACGGTAAATTGTGTTACCGGCATGGATCAAAACAGGAAGCTTGATTGGTTCAAGGACTACCATAGCGAATGTGTGTTGGACAGTTTTGGACAGGAAGCTTATGTAGGGTTCACGCCACCGCCTACCCTTCAGGAAGAAGTGAGATACTGGGTGGCTGAGGAGCCAATTGTCATTGATTCCTCCAAGCAGCATGTAGTTGTCTATTATTCCAGGGTAGTCATGAAACAGAATATACACTTGGTAGAGGAGGTGAAACGTAGGTTTGGGCATTGTGAGGACGTGAACATTATCTACGTATCCCTTGAAGAGGTGATAGCTAAGTGGTTTTCTGATACGTTGGAGTATTATCCCCCAGTGGAGGATGACAAGTAATGAGAAGAACAGCTTATGCCTAATGAATGTGTAAGCGAGGGATAGGTACAACGTACGCTGGGGCCTGCTTCCTCATTGCATAGTCACACATCGCTGTACTTACATCACCACTCATTGAAAATCAACCAATTCATTTGGCACATTCGTTTTTTTTTCTTAGCGACATGCTCTTCCGGAAAATGCATCGCGGTATGCCGAAAAGCGCATAGAGTAGGCTCACTTAAACACCACAATTATGAGAAATTTACCATTCTTGCTACTCATTTTTTTAGCGATTATCGCATTTGGATGCAATAAGGCAACCACTGAATTAGATTCAGAATCAACCATAATCAGTGGAAAGAAAAAAGCAGTTGATATCACTATTACATCCAACGAAGGTTGCCTGATCCGGATTCAAGGAGATGTTGAGTTTACTATATTGCCACCAGAAATTACAGGATTTACGGGTACAATTACATTCTTAGGGGGTGGGGCGAATTGTCCAACAGGAGTGCTTACGTTTGGTATGATTTCTAGTGGTCAAGATCTGACCATAAGCTTGGATAATTCCAATCCATGTTTAGCCACAGTAATTACATGGTCGGGTTCATTCAGTCAAGAGATTCAAATCCTTCAGCAACTCAATATTCAGAATACCTTGCTGGCTGAGTTTGAGGCAATAACTGATTGCTAGAAATCAACCGCATATGCTACACAGGATTATCATTTTCTTGTTTGTGACCAGCTGGGCGATTCTACCCGGCTGGTCGCAAATCTATTCTGCCACCTATCGATACACGTTCAACACATTGGAAGAATTGATAGAACAGGTGAAAGAACCACAACAAGCAGCCACGTTTGTACTCCCTCTAAAGCTGGTTGTGGACTACACGGTGATTACTGATGGAAGCAAGTACCTCGTCTCAGGCAAGCAAATATCTGCCGAAGGTTTGGGACTCGGATTCCATCAGCAAGGCCCCATTCGTGCTTTTGCCGATATTTCTTCGGGTAAGGTAGTGTTGCAAGCAGATGATGGTCATTTTGGTGCCCCATCGTGGCTGTATAGCTATATGGTGGGGAAGCAACTTCCATCTGACCCAAATCACATCACCTACCAACTAGCAGCACCCGATAGTGGGTATACCGTTACTTTTTGTGATACCATTCCTCCAGCCATTCATCCGGTTACGCCTATTAGAGGCGCCACGGGAGGAGTTACGGCTATCCGGTCACAATTAGTGGAATGGGATCTGATGGGTTGGCAGAGGATACAGCGATTTCCTGCTCCCTGGCCAGACTTCCCAATGGGCAAGCCTGCTACTGACCAATTTTTCAAAATGCTTCCAGACGAAGCCACCATGTGGCAAAAAGTGAAAGCCGACTGGCAAAATGGTCAGCGGTAGGCAGTTGTGAGAGTGATCACTTTGGCTATCCTCATGTGGTCGTCAATACGATAAGTGATTATGCTGTCACCAAAAGCAAAAGGCCCTTCACCAGGGCCTTTTGCGCATTTTTTATGGCTGTAGTTTACAACTTCCCCACCATCTTTTCCGGTATTACTATCCGGTCGAATTCTTCCTCCGTCAACAGGCCCAATTGCAGGGCGGCTGCTTTCAGGGACGTGCCTTCGGCATGGGCTGTCTTGGCTATCTTGGCCGCATTGTCGTACCCAATGTGGGTGTTCAGGGCCGTTACCAGCATCAGTGAATTGTTGAGGTGTTCCTTGATGCGCGCATAGTTGGGCTGTATGCCAATAGCGCAGTGGTCGTTGAACGACACACAAGCATCCCCAATTAAGCGGGCACTGTGCAGGAAGTTGTAGATCATCATCGGCTTGAACACGTTCAGCTCAAAGTGGCCGGTGGCGCCACCCACGTTGATGGCTACATCGTTGCCCAGCACTTGCGCACACACCATGGTCAAGGCTTCTGATTGGGTAGGGTTCACCTTACCCGGCATGATGGAGCTGCCCGGCTCATTCTCAGGGATGATGATTTCACCAATGCCACTGCGAGGGCCGCTGCTTAGCATGCGGATGTCGTTACCGATCTTCATCAGGCTCACGGCCAGCGTCTTTAAGGCACCATGTGCTTCCACAATGGCGTCATGTGCTGCCAGGGCCTCGTACTTGTTGGCCGCACTGCGGAAGGGAAGTCCTGTCAGGTCGGCAATATGAGCCGCCACCTTGTCGGCATAGCCTTCCGGTGTGTTGATGCCTGTGCCTACGGCCGTGCCACCCAGTGCCAGTTCGCTCAGGTGATCCAGCGTGTTGCGCAGGGCTTTCATGCCGTGGTCCAGCTGCGCCACATAGCCGCTGAACTCCTGCCCCAGGGTAAGCGGAGTAGCATCCATGAAGTGGGTACGGCCAATCTTCACCACCTTCCAAAATTCTTGGCTCTTGGCTGCCAGCGTATCGCGCAGCAGCTGCACACCCGGCAGGGTGGTCTCCACCACCATTTTGTAGGCGGCTATGTGCATGGCAGTAGGGAAAGTATCATTGCTGCTCTGGCTCTTGTTCACATCATCGTTGGGGTGGAGGGTCTTGCCGCCATCACCCAGGGTGCCGCCATTGAGTACGTGGGCGCGGTTGGCAATCACTTCATTCACGTTCATGTTGCTCTGCGTGCCGGAGCCGGTTTGCCACACCACCAGCGGAAACTGGTCATTCCACTGACCTGCCAATATTTCGTCACACACCTTACCAATCAGCGTGGCTTTTTCTGCCGGCAACACACCACAGTCGCGGTTGGCCAGGGCGGCAGCTTTCTTCAGATAGGCAAATGCCTCCACGATTTCCTGTGGCATACGCTGACGTTCGCCACCAATCTTGAAATTCTCCAGGCTGCGCTGTGTCTGTGCGGCCCAATACTTGTCGGCAGGTACCTGCACCTGCCCCATGGTGTCTTTTTCTATTCTGTAGCTCATGATATGCGGTTGGTTATTTTCCGGTGAATTGTGCTTTTCGTTTCTCCAAAAAGGCGGTAGTGCCCTCGCGGAAGTCAGCCGTATCGAAGCTTTTACCGAAGAGGGTGATCTCGCGCTGCATGCCATCCTCTTCTTTGTCGAAGTAGGCGTTCACGCAGTCGATGATCTTAGCCAGCGCCAAGGGACCCTTGCCCAGCATGGTGTGCAGCATCTTCTCGGCTGCGGGCAGCAGATCGGCTGCGGGTACCACCGCGTTGGCCAACCCAATGCGATGGGCTTCCTCAGCAGTTACCATGTTGCCGGTGAGGAGCAGTTCCAGCGCCTTGCCTTTGCCGGCCAGTTGCACCAGTCGCTGTGTGCCGCCATAGCCAGGTATCAGACCCAGGTTCACCTCCGGCTGTCCAAAGCGGGCGTTATCGCTAGCAATGCGGATGTGGCATGCCATGGCCAGTTCGCAGCCTCCACCCAGGGCAAAGCCGTTCACAGCGGCAATTACCGGTTTGGGGCAGGCCTCTATCTTGTTGAAGATGTGGTGACCATCCTGCGCCATGGCAGCTCCCTGTTCTCCATCAAAATCGGCAAACTCGGCAATGTCGGCACCGGCCGCAAAAGCCTTGTCACCGGCACCGGTGAGGATTACCCCGCGGATGTCGCTGTTGCCATACACCTCATCCATCACCTGGTCCAGCTCGCTGAGTAGCATCAGGTTCAGGGCGTTCATTTTGTCGGGCCGGTTGAGGGTGATGTACAGGATGTGGTTGTCGAGTCGCGTCAGCAGGGTTTGATAGCTCATGGCGTGATATTTATGGGCGATAGGATGACGTTTATCATGTGAAAGGCTACGATGGGTTGTGTATTTTAGCGCAAACCAACCATCCCCGCAACCATGAGCGAAAATACCAATAAAGAGCCTTTGTTTGCCGAATTTCCCGCTGTTTCCAAAGCGCAATGGCTGGAATTGATACAGAAAGACCTGAAGGGAGCCGACTTCCACGACACGCTGGTGTGGGACACGCCCGAGGGCTTTGCCGTGCAGCCGGTGTATACGGCAGAAGACGTGCACGAGACCGTCCAATTTTCCTTTGCCACCAACGAGTGGGCCATGCGGCAAAACTACCTCGTGTTTTCCGTGGAGGAAGCCCGGCAGAAGCTGGAAGCGCTGGTGAAACAGGATTTTACCCAGGCCGGACTGGTGCTGGATAATCCACAGTTGATTCACCACCTGGGTGAATTGGCCTTCCTCGGTGCCGAAATGGGGGTGTCGCTGTTTTTGAGCGCGCCCAGCCACCGCAACGAGCTGGCAATGGCATTCGCCCAATGGATCCGCAACAATCCCGATGGCTCGGAGCATATAGCCGGCATCGAGACTGACTGGGCGCACCTGCACACCGATGCCAAGCTGGCACTGGCGGAGTTGGTGCCCAAATATGGTGGTACGCTGTTCTATATCGATGGACACCTGATCCACCAGGAGGCCGGCAACAACACTGAAGAGCTGAGCCGATTGCTCATGCGGTTCGATGAGATGATGGAGGAGGTGAGTGGCAGTGGCGTGTCTGTAGCCGATATGCTGCCCCGCATGAAGGTGACGCTGGCTGTGGGGCCTGATTATTTCATGGAAATGGCCAAGATACGGGCTGCCCGCCTGCTGCTGGCCAACATCCTGCACATCTACGATCCCCAATTGCGGCATCCCGATCAGCTGCACATCCATGCGGTGAACTCGTTCCGCTACCACGATGCAGAAGACCCGGACCGCAACCTGCTGCAAAGTACCACCGAAGCCATGTCGGCCATATCGGCAGGGGTGCAGAGCCTCAGCCTGGATACGCAGGACCACACGCCCGAGCGTGACGTAGCCTTCTACGAGCGCATCACCCGCAACATACAATTGCTGCTGAAGCATGAATCGCACCTCGGCAAGGTACACGACCCGGCAGGTGGCGCCTACTACGTGGAAACCCTCACCCACCAACTCGCCCAACAGGCCTGGAACGCATTCCGCACCATGGCCTCCTGACCCAAACACCCATTACCATGGAAAGAAAGAACATTGCCCAACTCGACTATAGCCGGCTACAAAAAGACTTTGCAGCAACCGATTCGCAAAACGTGTGGACGGCACCTGAGGAAATCGACATCCTGAACCGGTATTCGCCTGCGCTGCTCAGGGACTTGCAGCACCTGCACTATGCGGCCGGTATTCCGCCCTTTTTGCGAGGGCCTTACAGCACCATGTACGTCATCCGTCCGTGGACCATCCGCCAGTATGCAGGATTCAGCACAGCCGAAGAGAGCAACGCCTTTTACAGGCGCAACCTCGCAGCCGGACAGAAGGGCCTCAGCGTAGCATTCGACCTGCCTACGCACCGGGGGTACGACTCCGACAATCCGCGGGTGGTGGGCGATGTGGGCAAGGCCGGAGTAGCCATCGACTCCATCCTCGACATGAAGGTGCTGTTCGACAGCATACCCCTCGACCAGATGAGTGTGAGCATGACCATGAACGGGGCGGTGATACCCATCATGTCCTTTTACATTTTGGCAGCGGAAGAACAAGGCGTGAAGCCGGAGCAGCTTAGCGGCACCATACAAAACGACATCCTGAAGGAGTTCATGGTGCGGAACACCTACATCTATCCGCCCGGTCCGTCCATGCGCCTCATTGCCGACATCTTCCGGTACACGGCCAAGCACATGCCGCGCTTCAACTCCATCTCCATCAGTGGCTACCACATGCACGAAGCGGGTGCTCCGGCCCATGTGGAGCTGGCCTACACCCTGGCCGATGGCTTGGAGTATGTGCGTACCGGACTAGCTGCCGGCTTGTCCATTGACGAGTTTGCCCCGCGGCTATCCTTCTTTTGGGGCATCGGCATGAACCACTACATGGAGGTAGCCAAGATGCGGGCCGGCCGGTTGTTGTGGGCCAAGGTGATTCAGCAGTTCAACCCCCAAAGCGACAAATCCCTGGCCTTGCGTACCCACAGCCAAACCAGCGGCTGGAGCCTCACCGAGCAGGATCCCTTCAACAACGTGGCGCGTACCTGCATAGAAGCCCTGGCAGCTGCGCTGGGCCACACGCAAAGCCTGCATACCAACGCGCTGGACGAGGCCATTGCGCTGCCTACCGACTTCTCGGCACGCATTGCGCGGGAAACGCAGTTGTATTTGCAGAAAAAGACCAACATCACCCGCACGGTGGATCCGCTGGGTGGTTCGCGGTATGTGGAATACCTCACCGATCAGCTGGTACGTAAGGCGTGGGCGCTGATACAGGAGGTAGAAGAGCTGGGTGGTATGGCCAAGGCCATTGAAAGTGGGGTGCCCAAGATGCGCATTGAAGAAGCCGCTGCCCGCAAGCAAGCCCGCATTGATGCCGGCAAGGAGGTGATTGTGGGAGTCAACCGCTATCGCCCTGAATCGGAAGCCGAGATACCGATATTGGAGGTGGACAATTCGGCAGTGCGGGAGAAGCAGATAGCCAGGCTGCAGGAGCTGCGTGCCCAACGCAACGAAGCGGAGGTACAAGCTGCCCTGCAAGCCATCACCGAGGGAGCCCAAACCACCGAGGCCAACTTGCTGGAACTGGCGCTGGATGCGGCCCGTAAGCGTGCTTCCTTGGGCGAGATCAGCGATGCCATGGAGAAAGTATTCGGTAGATTTACCGCAACTACACGTTCCATTTCGGGTGTATATGCAGCGGAGATGAACCACGAAGAAGCATTTGACGAAGTACGGGCGCTGGCCGACCGCTTTGCAGAACTGCAAGGTCGCAGGCCGCGCATCATGGTAGCCAAGATGGGGCAGGATGGCCACGACCGGGGCGCCAAAGTGATTGGCACCTCCTTTGCCGATCTGGGCTTTGATGTAGACATAGGGCCACTGTTCCAAACCCCTGCCGAGGTAGCGCGCCAGGCAGCGGAGAATGATGTGCACCTGATTGGTGTGTCATCCTTGGCAGCAGGGCATAAGACCTTGGTGCCGCAGCTGATAGAAGAACTGAAAAAGATAGGCCGCGAAGACATCCTTGTGATTGTAGGGGGCGTGATCCCCCACCAGGATTATGACTTCCTCTTCAAGGCTGGTGTGGTAGGTGTATTCGGCCCGGGTACCCGCATTCCCGATGCGGCTGCGGAGATACTAGAGACTTTGATGAAGCGGGTGGAGTAGATGGAATGAGTTGAAGAGCCTGCCTGCCGTTAGGTCGGCCTGCCTGCCATCATGCCTACAGGCAGGCTAAAGAGGAGAGTAGGAGCTCATTAAAAATAGTCTGCTAGAAAAGTGCTGATAGCTGTAGACCTGACAGGTTTTCAAAACCTGTCAGGTCTACAGCTATCCAAAATAAACCTCCAAGGTTTCAAAAACCTTGGAGGTTTGCCACCAAGTATATCCCTAAGCGGTGTCTTTTCCGAACCGAGCAGGGTAGTCATTTAACCGTTTTGAATCCTGGGCGAGTACCTGGCGCCTTGGGTATCTCTTAGGCAATAGATAGGAAGGCACTTGGTGGTATAATTTACAGGTTTGGTGTTGTGCTGGTGTAGTTCCCTTCATTCATTGTCCGTTCTCCCTGTCACCTACATGTTACTTCTTACCGATAGACTTGCATATCAATGAAAAATTCAATTTCTTCATAACATGAAACACCTCATCCTCACCCTATTACTTGGCTGCACTGGCCAACTCACCTTCAGCCAAACCAATAACTGGGCTCCGGTAGGAGCGAAGTGGATGTACAATTACATCTATTGTAATACTGACCCTTACTGTGGATATGCCATTTTTGAATCCATTGGGGATACTACTATTCTGGGTAAAACTTGTCGGAAGGTTCGTAGAGAAGAGGTTTTACTTGACTCAAACGATACCTTTTGGGCCACAGGCTCTTCTTTTTATTCGGACTCAATTCTTTTTATTTATGAGGATAGTGGGCAAGTGAATGTGTATGACAAAGTCAACAGCGAATTCTTTACCCTGTATGATTTTAGTTTAGGCGCTGGTGACTCATTAATTATAGCTGATACATTGACCAGCAGAGGCTTTGTAGGAGCGCATTGCAATCCAGCCTGGCCCGAAAAGAATGTAAGGTTTTGTTACCCCATAGCCTATAAGATTGAAAGGGATACACAGGTGATGATCAATGGTACCAGTCATTATGCGCAAATTCCGGCTCGTGATGCTTCATATCAGGGGAAACAAAGTGGATTGGGTTTCGGGGAAAATTTTTTACTTGTTGAAGGTATTGGTGCTACTGGTCCCAACTTATTTGGATACGATCCTAATAGTCTATTATTATATCCTATGGCTCCAGGCCGCCTTTTATGCTATACCATTAAAGATTCTGTGGTATGGAATGATCCTGCAGTCGATTGTCTGAATTTAACTACCGTACCTACAATAGAGCAAAAATCAGCTATTGTGGAAGTGTTTCCCAATCCCAACAACGGCACTTTCCAGTTGGTGCTTGAAGAAGAGGTACTACAAAAGGCGCAGGGCAAAATAGGTTATAAAGTATTGGATAGCACCGGGCGTACAGTCCATACGGGGAATATTTCCTCTATAGAAACCACTGTTAGTTTACCGGCATTGCCGGCAGGGGTGTATTTATTGCACTTTCCAAGTACAGCCTACAATACTACACCAATTATTATTCAATACCCATAAGAAACACATTTCATGAAAAACCTTTCTTATATCACCTGGCTCCTACTATCCCTTCAGATCATTCTAAGTGCGCAGGTGCAGGCCCAGCCACATCTTACCAAAACTGATTTCTTCGGTGGAAGCGGCTATGATGGGATATTTACAGGCTATCCTACTGCCGAGGGATGGCTATTGGTAGCTACCACTACCAGCACTGATGGTACGGTTTCCTGCACCAATACCAGTGTACGAGGGCATACCTGGGTGATACAATTAGACACTGCTGATCAGGTGGTATGGCAGCAGTGCTACCCACAAAATGAGGGTACAGTGCCTTGGTTTATTGAGCCTTATGGTGATGGTACGTACATTATTTTTGGCGAAAGCCGGGAAGATACCACCCTATTGCCCTGCCACAAAGGCTCAGATGACCTCTGGCTGCTGCATATCGATAGCCTGGGGCAGCAAATCAGCCAACATTGCTTTGGGGGTAGTGCTATTGAAAAGGTATACGACTTCAGGAAAACTAGTCAAGGTACATACATAGTGGCTGCCCGAAGTCATAGTTCTGATGGTGATTTATCCCCATACTACGCGTCTACCTTTGTAGAAGATGCCTGGGTGTTTGAGTTGGACAGCTTCTTCAATATCACCTGGTCCTTGCAATGGGGCGGTACTTCCTACGACCAGGCCAATGCCATAGCCGAACATCCACACGGTGGCTATGTGGTGGCAGCTAATAGCAACTCCAGTGATGGCGATGTATCCACCAATACCGGGAAATCAGACCCCTGGCTATTGCGGTTAGACACAGCCGGGCAGGTAGTATGGCAAAAGCACTATGGCAAGCCTACCCATGAAGACAATCTGCACCTGCTCGTTGACAGTGCCGGTTATAGCTACCTGGCCATGGAGTCCGATCCGATACAAGGGGTGAAGGGCGGAGCCGATATCCGGCTAATGAAAATAGACACACAAGGCAATGTAGTATATGATACCTACGTAGGCGGCAACTGGGAGGAGCGTATTGATGACTTTAAGTGGCTCGAAGGTAATCTGTTGATTGCAGGGGGTAGTAATTCTACCGGGGATGGTGTACCCGGAAATTATGGTGGACAGGATATATGGTTGGCCGTTGTTGATACCCAATTGCAGGTGTTACGATCAAATCATTATGGGGGGAGTTCCTCAGACAGAGTTTACAGTATACAAATACAGGAGAACAGAGTTAAATCATTCGGGTTTACGAAATCGGTTGATTATGATTTTTCAAGTAATCCTTTCAATATTGGACCCAGTGGCAAATGGGTAGGTATATTTTGCGAATGGATTTCTTACCCGGTCGGTATTCCCATACCAGATAAGCAAGAATCTATTGGCGTACAGCTATACCCCAATCCCAGTAACGGCACATTCCAATTGGTGCTTGATGAAGAGGTACTACAAAAGGCTCACGGGAAAGTAGACTATCAAGTATTGGATAGTACTGGTCGTACTGTCCATACTGGGAATATTTCCTCTATAGTAACCTCTGTTAATTTACCCGCATTGCCGGCAGGGGTGTATTTATTGGACTTTCCAAGGACAGCTTACCATGCTATACCAATTCTTATTCAATACCCATAAATCACCAATTATGCAAAACGTACTGCTTACCATTTCAGTTATCATGGCTGTTGCCCTGAGCACAACAGCGCAAACCTGGCACACGCTGATGGCCAACCCGGAATTAGACTATGATTCTGTTGCATCCATCATGAATACCTATTTCACAGAACCACCGGACTCCAGCATACTGGAAGCTCCGGAAAGTGGTGGCACCGGCCCTGCCAGTTGGGAGAGTGAGGCCACCCATTACTCCCGGTGGCAATGGTTCTGGGAAACTCGTTTAGGCGTTGTAGATAGTCAACCCAGGCAGTTTCAGCCGCTTGCCGAGGCCATTTTTGACTGGGTAGACAATTATCCAACAATGAATTGTGCTTCGGATATTTTTCAAGCAGATTGGCAATGTATCGGTCCTTTTGAACATGAGCACCAGCGAATGGGCAGGATAGAAGCCATCTGGGTGGACCCTGCTGACCAAAATAACATCCTGGCGGCCAGCAACAGCGGAGGCCTTTGGCGATACAATGCGGCTGGGCCGGTAAACTGGGAATGTATCACCGATGGATCTGGCATACCTGCTTTAGGTATCAACAAGATACTGGTAGATCAATCAGGTGCTGAAGATCACATCATTTGCGGTACCGGTTTCAATGCGCAGGGAGCCAATTATTACGGGGTGGGTATAATAGAGTCCACCGATGGTGGAGATACCTGGAGTATAGATGAAGGATTTAGGGACGTGCTGGTTAGCACTGGTATCGGAAAGCGATTCCGGCAATATTATCCTACCGTAGAAGATGTGGAGTTTTTGCCTGGAAGTAATCAACTAATAGCCACCTGTAGAAATCACATTCTCATCAAAGATGCCAATGGCAATTGGAGCCGTGTGTATAGTCATTATGATATAGATGGTAATGGAGATACCAATCGATTAGTGGTAAGGTTGCATGATATTGAAATAGTACCTGGTACCAATGGCCAAACTATTTTGATTGGGAGTGCGGATGAGAATGGAAATGGTGGAGGAGCGGTCTTATTAAAATCAACTAATGGAGGCCAAAATTGGAATCGCGTAATCCTGCCTTCCAGTGCAAGTGAGATGTTGGGTTCTAACAGGGATTTCGAGTTTCAGTATGGGACAACACCGCCAACACCGCCATATTTTGTTAATTGGTTTGAAGACCCAAATTGGGGGACATCAGGTTGGGAGCACTGGCAGTCGTCAACTATCGGAGGCAATAGGGTAGCTTCAATCGCTCCCTTGAATAATGGGAACAATGCAAAACTCATTCGAGGATTTAATAAAGCCATCTTACATGGAGTAGAGTATTTGCTGGAGTTCGACTATGATATTCCTGTTGATTGCCGATTGGAAATATATTTAACCAAGAAAGACAACCAAGGCCATTATACCCATACCTATTATGATGAGTTGGCTTCTGGAAATGGCAGAGCAGAGATTGTCCTTAAGCATTTTGATGGCAATGTCAATACGGGTTATTACTTCTTTAGTCTTCAGCCTGTTTATGATGGCTCCCAGGCACAATCGCCAGATAATGTGTGGGTTGATAATTTTAGTCTCAAGTCCAATGTGGCTCAACTGATTTCCATTGAAACACCGGGATCAGAAAACTGGTTTGTTGCACAGTCCATGGTTGGCTCAGGAAGTGGCATTATAGAATACAATGATTTCGGAAATGGTTATAAGTGGGATGTGATTGCCACTAATGTTGGAATAGGAAAATTTGCAAGGTATGCGGTAAACACCAGCAATCCCGATATCATGTACCTCGGGAATGTTTATATAACTAAATCAACTAATCGAGGAAACAACTTTACATCTATCCACCCATCTGGGAATAAATCCGTTCATGTAGATATACGACATTTATCTGTTTATGCAGCTTCGACTGATGGTTTATCGGACAAAATATACATGGGTACAGATGGTGGCGTTTCTTATTCGGCACATGGAGGTGCTGTAAACCAATGGATAGATATGAATGGCAACGGATTGGCCATTAGCCAGTTTTACGGATTTGCCAACCATGAACAAGATGCCAGTAAGATTCTTGGAGGCACCCAAGATAACGGCACTGTCATTACCTATGACAAACTGGAGTGGGACATTAAGACAGAGAGTGACGCTTATGAAGGGGTAATGAAACGAAGCGATAATTCCATTTGGTTTATGGAAAAAGGGCCGGGGTGGGACAGGTCTAACCTTTATAGAACAGACCTTCCAGGTGAAAGAGATCCACCTAACATAAGTAATGAAAATATTCCAGATTTTAGCCTTAACGTAAAGCCTATCGATTACCATTTACAACTACAAGACAAATTATTTATTGGTTATCACCGATTTTTTAGGAGCAATGACGATGCTGAAACACCTGCTGGATGGGTAGAATTGAATGCGGATAAATCTAAGCCCCTCAAAACCTTTGCACTCGACACCTACAATCCCGATGCGGATAAGTATTATGTGGGATATAAAAGGAGGAGTGATAATGGTGTACTATTGCTTGGTGAAGGATTTCCAAATCCTGATTGGTCCAATGGAGATAGGTCTTCAGGCTTACCGACTAAATGGTACCCAATTACCGGCATCGCAACAGATCCTTACAACTTTGACCGGGTGTGGGTGTCATTTGGAGATATTTCATACAATGAGCATCCGGACGGGGGATTTCGTGGCCGGGTGTCCTACTCTGCCACAGGAGGTGCGAATGGGGATTGGACGGATATGTCGCAAGGATTGCCACAGTTCCCGGTGAATAAGATCATTTATCTTGAAAATAGCGATGACATACTTTTTGCTGCAACTGATGTAGGGGTTTATATATGGAATAAAAATGCAGGGACAAATGGAATGTGGGAGTGTTTTAACCAGGGTATGCCTACTGCCTTGATTACCGACCTCGAAGTTAATTATTGTACTGGCACATTGCGTGCGGCTACGTATGGAAGAGGAATTTGGGAAACACCTTTACCCAATTTAGATCTGCAAGTCAAAGAGGTAACTACGAACACAGTTTGGAATTTAAAAATGAATTTCCCAACTGATTTAATCATCAAATCCGGCCAAACCCTCACCCTTGGCAGCGATGCCGTACTGAACATGGCCCCGGGCACCAGGATCATAGTAGAGCGTGGTGGAAAATTGATTGTGGATGGCGCTACCCTTACCAATACCTGTGGCAATTTCTGGACCGGCATCGAAGTACACGGCCATGCAGACCAGCCGCACTACAGCCATTATGCTACACAAATAGCCCTGGGCACCTACCCGGTAGATAGCAATGACCACGGGGTGGTGGTAATTAAAAATGGGGGTACCATAGAAAATGCCCATGTTGGCATTACCAATGTAAAGAAGAATAATGGCGCTATATTGACCCATAGTGGAGGCATCATCATAGCCGAGGAGGCCAACTTTATCAACTGTTGGAAGGGCGTGGAGATGTACCAGTTTCGCCCCGATAAAGCGGGTTCAGCCTCCAACCCCAAACAAAACATCAGCCGCTTTACCAACTGCACCTTCAAAACCACCAGCGATTACTTTCATGATGACTATCCACCCACCGATTTTGTCACGCTGTGGGACGTACATGATGTACAATTTTCCGGCTGTACATTTGAAAATGAAGCCTATGCCGACTTTTTAGTGGACGATAGAGGCAATGGTATCACCTCCATTGATGCCACCTACCAACTGAAAGGCCGCTGCACAGCTTTTGATACAGACGGCAAGTGTACCACCTATCAGCGCAACAGCTTCTCTCACCTCACCGAGGGTATCAGCTATACGGCTTCTCTGGGGCAGCCCTTTATCACCTGGATAGACCGCACTGACTTTACCGGCAACGCCATAGGTGTACAGGCCAAAGGTACCCACCACGACTTCCGCGTAACACGCAGCCACTTTACCTTACCGACCAGTGCCAGTGTGAACAACCGCAGGTGTGCAGGGATAGAGTTACTGGGCAGCACCGGCTTTACAGTGGAAGACAACACCTTTGAGCAGTCGGCTACTTTTACCGGAAGTGAAAGTAGTGCGGGTATAAGAATAGGTGTATCGGGCCAAAAGGCCAACCGCATCTACCGCAATACCTTTACCAACATCACCAACGGTATCTGGGCCGATGACGACAACCGTGGGCTACAGATCAAATGCAACACCTTTACCACTGGCACCATCCACAAGCACGATGTGATTGTATGTGGCAACTCGACACGCGATGGAATTGCTAAATTACAAGGAGAGTGCAGGCAAGATATATCTGACTTCGACTACTTCTCCGCCCCTGCGGGTAACCTCTTCAGCCAAAGCCAGGGGGTACAATACAGTGATTGGTACAATGCCACTGCCTTGCCTACCACGAAATACCACCATCATTTTACCAGCACAAGTAATGATCCGCTAGAGTTGGTTTACAAAAACAATGCTACAAACGAAGAGTGTGTAGCGGAATATGACGCAACTAAGGCCTGTCCGCTAAATCCCATCCTGGATGACGGTAAAGGCCCCAACCAGCAGATTAGTGAGCTGCGCACCCGCATGGCCGACATCCACACCGAACTGGATGGAGCTCCGGGAGGCGATTATGAAAAATACCTGAACACCGAGCGGGAGCTGGCCTTATCCGAAGGTTACAAGCTATACCTGACGCACGACAGCCTGTATGGCCTTGACAGTGCGCGCTACTGGTTGGAGCAAGATACCAGTGACCTGGCCAAAGCCTTGTTGGTGGCACTCTATGTGCAAGAGGGAGACTATACCCTGGCAGACCAGGCGCTCGACTCCATTACCGACCTGGCCTACACGGAAAACACCGGCAAGAGCTATCTGGATAAGCTGATCACCATTAAAAGCACCGATTGGCACTATAGCAGTACGGACAGCACCACCTTAGCGCAGGTAGCCGCCCTGGCCAACGATAGTACCACCTACGGTTGGCAAGCTTACGGTATGCTGGCGAGTGCCGGCTATCTGGAGTACCCGGTACCGGAGCCGCCTTGTGGCCCCGGTGCAGTGATCGGCTCCGGCAAGCGGGCTATGGACACGCTGACCGAAGCACCTGCCGCAAAAACTTTCCTGACCTTGCAGCCTAACCCCACCAGTGGAGGTGTTACCCTTACCTGGGATAGTGAAGGTGAACAAATAGACCTGCGGGTACTGACCCCTCAGGGCAAGGTAGTGTACCAGGCGCAAAGCTGGCCGGGTAGCGGTACGAGGCAAATAGCCACCCCTTGGCCGTCCGGTATGTACTTCATTGTACTCACCGATGATCAGGGCAAACAGCACAGCACCTCCTTACTGCTCACCAAATGAGGATAGTAATGCGGATTATTGGATTACTCATGTTCTACCTGGGGCTGGGCATCACACTCCATGCCCAGCAACCCTTTGCCTATCCCATAGACTTTGAAGATAATGTGGAGACAGCAGGGCAAATGACCATATATAATGATACAGTCTATTTTTTATCAAAGGGTTGGTCGCAAACGGATACACTGCGAAGGCGAAAAATGGTTCTACAGGCCTGTGATTTGGAGGGGCAGGTGATTTTTCAGCAAAAGCTATTTGGAGACGATATGCATAGCTATCAACCCGCCCCCTTCAATGAACTACCGGTAACCAATGACGGTCACTTTCTGGTAGTAGGTATGCGAAATGATTTGATCAGCCCCACCCATCAGGCGGACATCTTTGTGGCGAAGGTGACCCGGCAGGGCGATACGGTGTGGACGAAGACCTACCCGCGGTACAACACCAGCGAGTGGCCCTTTGCTATTGGGTATAGCCCCAATGGGATGCTCATTATCACCGGTGCCCGTAACAAACCGGGTGGTGACCTGGATGGTATGATTGTAGCCATTGATACCGCTACAGGTCAGTTTTTATGGGAGAATTATATTGACTATGGAGAGCATGATGGATTTTCCGATTTGGAATTTGATTCTACAGCCATGGAAATCATTGTTAGTGGAGGTACACTGGCCTCTGGTATGAGTGGTTTTAAAGGTATGTTATGGTATTTTGATTATAGTGGGAAGTTTTTGCGTTCTAAGATGCTTTCCGGTCTGGAAGCTGGAGGTATTTCTCATTTGGCAAAGGCATTTGGAGGTCATGTTTCATTACAAAAAACACTCACCAATACTTTCGAGTACTATCCCCATCGCATCAGAAAATATAACCAAAACTGGAATGTACAATGGACCACTATGATAGATGACCTGGGTGACGATTCAGAAATTGCTGAGGTATTTACCCTACCAGATGGGTCGATATGGATGGTAGGCTGGGCGTACACCAGTACCCAGCAGTATGCACAGGCGCTGAAGCTGGACAGTACCGGTACCATTGTGTGGCACAGGCGCTACTTCAGCAAGGATGTCACCGGCAGTAGTCCGCTCATCAACTACGCCAACTACTACCCCGGCCCCAATGCCGTGTATGCAGTGGGTACCGTTACCGGTCCCGGGCAGAACAACAGCGACTCCTGGCTGGTGCGCTTCGATAGCATGGGCTGCCTGGTCCCCGGCTGCGATACGCTTTACACCGGCACGGCTCCCATGCCTTTCCAACCTGCCACCCTCCACATCTACCCCAACCCCGGCACCACACAACTCACCATCGACCTGCCACCGGATTGGATCACCACCGCCACCCACCTACAGCTCCGCAACCTGCGCGGACAGATCGTCCACCACCAAGCCACACAAGGCAACCTCCGTCAAACCGTAGCTACAGGTCATCTGCCTGCCGGCCTCTACCTCGTAGAGGTATGGAGTTCGGATGGTATGCTGGGCAGGGAGAAGTGGGTGAAATTGTGAGACTTTCAAAAATTGTTGATTTATAGGGTTATAAGTCCTGACAGGTTTTCGAAACCTGTCAGGTCTGACGATATCCAAAATAAACCTCCAAGGTTTCAAAAACCTTGGAGGTTTGAGCATAAGATAATCTATTATTTAATACCCATACTTAGCCTCACTGCGCCATGCTCCTCACGATATGACATAGCTTGCAGGTAAGAACTGATTTTATTTCAAGAATAAGATTATTTTCGATCCCTGTTTCGGCCATTGGAAGGATGGTGATAAAGTCCAACTCTTCAGTTCGACATCCATTTCCTTGTTGTGGACCGCTTCAGGTGCAGCGTATCTTACTGGTAATGTAAACTAATTAGATATGTTTGACTATCTGAAGCGAAAAGTATTGTCCAACCGCAAGCTGCGAAAGGCCATCATCAGGGTACTGCGTCAGCAGCAATTATCCACTTTCTCCATCCACAAGTTTACGGTCTACGACTCGTTCAGGAAGGACAATGGTCGAGACATCGATCTATATAAAGGGCTCCGGTCGTTTGTGAATCCCGATTGGGAAAAGATGTTCCAGGCGCAAAAGGATACCGCTGATATCCCCTTTGATGCAGATATAGATTTGTTGACCAAGGAGTCCATGCTGTACTTCCTCTACTTCGAGAAGGTACTCATGTCATACGATATTTCCATGCAGGGTAGAAAGCTGTTGGAAATTGGGGCCGGCAACATGTTGCTATCCTGCCTGATGGCGAAAAAGTACCCGGATACGGAGATAGTAGCCAGTGGCGTGGATAGTTACTACGATGATCTGGGAAAGGGTGCAGCCATTCAGGAAGCACGCAAAAAAGTGATGAACCATTTTGGTGTTTCTCTACCGTATGTGGCCGACAGTATCACCAGCAGTTCCTTTGAGGATGCTTCTTTCGATGTCCTTTTCAGTAACACCGTTTTGGAACATGTAGACGACATCAATGCCTGCTTCAATGAGATGAAAAGGATACTGAAGCCGGGTGGTATCGGGTTCCATTTTTACAATCCCTTTTTCAGCTACAATGGTGGCCATACCAGCTGTAGTACCGATCATCCCTGGGGGCATTGTGTGCTCAGTGAGGCTGAATATTTGCGTTACCTCAAGGAAAAGGATGCCGCGAATGTAGACATCTCCATCACCTTTTACCGGAATGATTTGAACAAGAAAAGCCTGAAAGAATTCCGGGATGCCTTGGCTGCAGCAGGGTTTTCGCAGTACTCCATGATTCCGGAGACCAATTTCAATGTGAGCCAGTTGTTGCTGCCCTTCACGCTGCAGGAAACCAGGCAACACTATCCATTGATCACCCTGGAGGATCTGCTGACCAACTCGGTGTTGGTGGTTTTCCAAAAGTGATTACGGGCTACCGGAAGCAAGACTCTTCTTGTTCCGGTATCTATCTTTGCGTGCCATGTGGCAAACCGTAATTGATTTCCTGATAGCGCCCTACGAAGGCACTGCCACGTACCTCATCGTGCTGGAAGCCATTGCGGTTGTGTTTGGTATTGCTTCGGTGTATTTCGCCAAGCAGCAGAACATCCTCGTGTATCCTACCGGCATTGTCAGCACGTTGATCTATGTCTACATCCTGGCCATAGGGGCCTTCTTTGGCGATATGATGATCAACGGCTACTACACCATCATGAGTGTGTACGGGTGGGTGGTATGGAGTAGGGTGGGCACGGATCATGCACCTCTCAAGGTAAGCTGGACCACACCACGAGAGCGTTGGATAGCATTGGGATTGTTTGCCATTACGGCCATCGTAGTATTTGTAGTGTACCAGGTGTATGGCAAGTTTGGTGCCTGGTACGATTATACCGATATGTTCACCACAGGCGTATTCTTTGCCGGCATGTGGCTGATGGCGAGGAAGAAGATCGAGAACTGGCACCTGTGGCTGATCGGAGATGTGGTTTCCATTCCGCTGTACTATGTGAAAGGCTATGGGATATCCATGTTGCAGTATGCTGTATTTTTAGTGTTGGCTTGGCAAGGATTCCAGGCATGGAAGAAAAGCTATTACATAGCTAGTGATACATAGAGAAAGGCCTAACTGAATCAAGAAAATGCCAGACAAGCGCTGATATGGATATCAGTGATTTCCGGAAAGTCTGCTTTGATTTCTTCTCGTGTCATACCGGACGCCAGCCAACTTAACACATCATACACAGAAATTCTGGTTCCTTTGATGCAAGGTTTTCCAAAGCGTTTGTCCGGATTGATTACGATATAAGCTGAATAGTCCATGATTGTTTTTGTGGGTGTTCCAAATATAAGTGGAATGGCCGTAATAAAATTCATAACACATCTGTACGGAATGGGAGTAGCATGGACGCATCCTTGAGTTGATTACCTTTGAAGACCCATGGCATCCCTGCTTCATCAAGAAAAGATTCCAGAGCTCATCAGAGTAGTCCTGTACGGCCCGGAAAGTACCGGTAAAACCACGATGGCGAGGCTGTTGGCCATGCACTACGATACCGAATGGGTACCCGAATACGCACGGGAATACCTGGAGGAGAAGATGATACGTACCGGTGTCAACTGCCTGCTGGAAGATATCCTGCCCATCGCCATTGGGCAGCAGCAGTTGGAGAATCAATTAGCTCTCCAAGCGCGCCACCACCTGTTGGTCTGCGATACCGACTTGCTCACCACCAAAGCCTACTCCGACCTGTTTTATGGGGAAAGTCCGCCCGAACTGAATGCAGCCATTCCTCACCTGTACCACGACTTATACCTGCTCACCGACATTGATGTGCCCTGGCAAGCTGATGCCATCCGCGACAGGCCGGATAGTCGTGCTGTCATGTTGGCTTATTTCGAGGAACTGCTGCACCGATATGGTAAACGCTATGTGAAGATATCCGGCAACGTAGAGGAGCGTTTACAACAAGCCATACCCATCATTGACGAACTGTTGGGTAAACCCGTTTGAGTTGTTCATTTGGTGGAAAAAGAATGATGATGACTAACTGCCTTCCTGTTATTTTGGATGCCGGACATTGGATGTTGGACGTTTGACAATTGACCGACAACTTTGAACTTTAAACTTTAAACTTTAAACTTTAAACTTTGAACCTTGAACCTACCTACGGCAGGCAGGCTTTGAACCTTGAACTTTCAACTTTGAACTTGCACCCCCCCTCCACTGACCAACTCATAGCCGGCATCCGTGCCGGAGACAGGTTTTTGCTCAGCCGGGCCATTACCCTGGTGGAGAGTACGTTGCCCAAACACCAGGCGGAAGCGCAAGCCATTGTGGAGGCATGTCTGCAGGTGCCAAGCCAAGCTGTCCGCGTGGGCATCACCGGAGTGCCGGGAGTGGGGAAAAGTACGTTCATCGAGGCATTGGGTACATTGCTTACAGCACGTGGACTAAAAGTGGCAGTGCTGGCGGTGGATCCCAGCAGTAGCGTTACCGGTGGCAGCATTTTGGGTGATAAGACACGCATGGAAAAGCTGTCCAACGATCCGTTGGCCTACATCCGTCCCAGTCCTTCAGGTAGTACAGTAGGGGGTGTGGCACGGAAGACCCGCGAAACCATCTTTTTGTGTGAGGCAGCCGGCTTCGATGTGATATTGGTGGAGACGGTAGGCGTAGGGCAAAGCGGAACTGCCGTGCATTCTATGGTCGATTTCTTTCTATTGCTGATGCTGGCCGGTGCGGGTGATGAACTACAAGGCGTAAAGCGGGGCATCATGGAGATGGCCGATGCCGTGGTAATCAACAAAGCCGATGGTGACAATGAGCGGCCTGCCGAACAAGCCCGCATGCAATACAAGCAAGCGCTTCACCTGTTCCCTGCTACTGAATCGGGCTGGACACCCCAAGTACTTACCTGCTCGTCCTTGACAGGGAAAAGCATCGATACGGTTTGGAAAGTGGTGGAAGACTACCTGGCTACCACGAAAGAAAATGGCTACCACGACAGCCAACGGAAAGAACAGAATGCCTTCTGGCTGCACGAAACCATCGACCAACGGTTGCGGGATTGGTTTTATGGGAACGAGGCGGTGAAGCAGTCATTTCAAGAGCTGAAACAACAAGTAAAAGAAGGAAACATCAGCTCGTTCCACGCAGCCGATCAACTGATGGTGCTATTTATTGAATCAGTGAAGAAGGGTGACTAGCACGCTTTGTCTCAAATCAGATACCTGCCTGGTACTTGCTGCTGTCATTGGATAACCTCCGAAGAAGCTGTAACGTATGCGGTAAATGCCTAACCTAGTAATTGATGCTTAGTGCAATCCTGAGTAATACCCGCTAAAAAACCCAACCCAGTATACTTCGATAGCAACTCACTCATTTTCTCATTTTCTAATCACCTGATTATCAAATTATTATCTTATTCCTCCTCGCCATCCTCCTCCTCAAAATCCCCCTCTTCCTCTTCGCGACCTGCTGATTCCTCATCATCCAATGGGCCATTCCAGTACTTTTCGTCCTTATAGGTGTTCTGGAACTCGCCCTCCTTGGTGATATCATCCCTGTCTACCAGCTTCTTGTCTTCCACCTCCCGATTCAGGAACTTGTTGATCTTATCGATGTCGTATGAGGTTACGATTTGTCCGAACTCGTTGATGGTGATATCCAGGCCTTCCAGTTCCTTGTTTACCTTGGGCAGGCCGTGCATAGGCTTCTTCTTAGGCATAGCGTTGGTTTTACGGTGATACAACAGTCATTTCACCGATTGTAGTTCCATCCGTAAGTTACGATACACCGGGATGATAGACAATGATATTACTTGGCAGCTTCTTTTGCCCAGGTATCGCGCAAACCTACCGTTCGGTTGAAGATCAGTTTCTCGCCAGTAGAATACTTGTCTACACAGAAGTAGCCCAACCGCTGGAACTGAAAGGTGTCACCGGGTTTGGCCGCTTGTAGACTCAGTTCCAACTTGCAGTCCGGTAGAATTTGCAGGGAGTCCGGATTCAAGAATTCCTTGAAGCTCTTCTCCTCATCTGCTTCGGGGTCCTCTACTGAGAACAATCGGTCGTATTGCCTTACCTCTGCTGTGATGTGGTGAGAAGCCGACACCCAGTGCAGGGTGCCCTTTACCTTGCGCTCGCTTTCAGGTGTACCACTACCACTGCGGCTCAACGGATCGTAGGTGCAGTGGATCTCGGTGATGTGGCCATCGGCATCCTTTACCACACTATCGGCTTTTACAATGTAGGCACCTTTCAAGCGTACTTCATTGCCCAGCGACAGGCGGAAGAACTTCTTGGGTGCCTCTTCCATGAAATCTTCCCGCTCAATGTACAGCTCGCGGGAAAAGACCATCTCGCGAACGCCGGCTGTGGGATCTTCCGGGTTGTTTTCCGTCACTACCGTTTCGGCCTGGCCTTCGGGATAGTTGGTCAACACCACCTTCACCGGATTCAATACGGCCATCACGCGGTTGGTGGATTTGTTCAGGTCTTCGCGGATGCAGGACTCCAGCAACGCCACGTCAATGATGTTCTCTCTTTTTGATACACCAACTACCTCTATAAACTGCCGGATAGCTGCTGCCGTATATCCCCTTCTTCGCAATCCGGAGATGGTGGGCATACGTGGATCATCCCAGCCATCTACCACTCCTTCTTCCACCAGTTGCAGCAGCTTGCGCTTGCTCATGATGGTATAGTTGAGGTTGAGGCGGGCAAACTCACGCTGTTTGGGCGGTTGTGGCCATTGGTTGTCATCGAATACCTCCTGTACAAACCAATCATACAGCTCCCGGTGTGGCATGAACTCCAGCGAGCACAGTGAGTGGGAAATCTGCTCCAGGTAATCACTTTGGCCATGTGCCCAGTCGTATAAGGGGTAGATGCACCATTTGTCACCCGTACGGTGGTGGTGCTTGTACATGATGCGGTACATCAACGGATCGCGCATCAGCATGTTGGGGTGTGCCATGTCGATCTTGGCACGCAGTACATGTTCGCCCTCCTTGAATTTGCCGTCGCGCATACCATAGAAAAGCTCCAGGTTTTCCTCCACAGAACGGTTGCGGAACGGGCTGTTGGTGCCCGGACTGGTGGGCGTACCCTTCTGGGTGGCCATGGCTTCGGAAGTCTGTGAGTCTACATACGCCTTGCCTTTCTGGATCAGTGCCACGGCCCAGTCGAACAACTGCTGGAAGTAGTCAGACGCATAGCATTCCTTGTCCCACGAGAAGCCCATCCAGGCCAGGTCTTCGCGGATGGCATCCACGTAGCGCTGTTCTTCCTTGGTAGGGTTGGTGTCGTCGAAGCGTAGGTTCACACGTGCGTTGTAAGCTTCTCCTAAGCCGAAGTTGAGGCAGAACGCCTTGGCATGGCCGATGTGCAGATAGCCATTCGGCTCCGGCGGAAACCGGAAGCGCAGGCGATCTGCCGGCAGACCACTTTTCAGGTCCTCTTCAATGATTTGTTCTATGAAGTTGAGGGAACGTTTTTCGTTGATTGGTTCCATGATATCGCTTTTCTTTCATGAATGCCCGGGGGCAGCCATGAATGGGGATACAAAAGTACAGAGTTATAAGGTCTTGAAGGGGTTACTGTGCCAGTTGCTGCAGGCCTTTCTCCAGTCGCTGCAGACATTCTTGCTGACCCAAAACCTCCATGGTATCGAATAGTCCGGGGCCACCACCCATACCGGTAAGTAACAGGCGAAGTGGAGCCATCCCGGATTTCAGACCCAGTCCTTTCCCTTCCAGGTATTGCTTGAAAGTAGCTTCCAGCTCAGCAGCACGCCACTCCTGTTGCCGGAAGGCAGCCATAAGGTCTGTGACGATGCCCGGCGATTCATCCGCTTTCCACATCTTCTTCACCAGCTCTTTATCAAGCGTTTCCGGTGCTGTGAAGAAGAAAGCCCCTTGCACCGGTATGTCTTTTACAAAGGTACACCGCTCCTTCATGAGGTCGCAGATGCGGCTAAGCTGTTGGTGATTATACTTGGTTTCGATGAAATCCTGCAGTTGGTAAGCCAATACACTTCCATCCCGCTTATGCAGGTATTGTGCGTTGAACCACTTAGCCTTGTCAGGGTCGAATCGGGCGCCCGACTTACCCACGCGGTCCAGTGAGAACACGGCAGCCAACTCATCCAGTGAAAATAGTTCCTGCTCAGAGCCCGGGTTCCATCCCAGTAGTGCCAGCATGTTGATGAAGGCGTCAGGGAAGTAGCCGTCTTCACGGTAGCCGCTGGATATTTCGCCACTCTCCGGATCTTGCCATTGCAGTGGGAATACAGGGAATCCCAGCCTGTCGCCATCGCGCTTGCTGAGCTTACCCTTGCCTTCAGGCTTCAGGATGAGGGGCAGGTGGGCAAATTCAGGCATCGACCACCCGAACGATTGATACAGGAATACGTGTAATGGGGTAGAGGGGAGCCACTCTTCACCGCGGATCACATGGCTGATTTGCATCAGGTAGTCATCCACCACATTGGCCAGGTGATAGGTGGGCATGCCATCGGATTTATACAGCACCTTGTCGTCCAGCTCCGAAGCCTGAAACGATACCTCGCCACGGATAGCGTCAGTAAACGAGATGGTTTCATCGGCCGGCAGCATTGCTCGGATTACGTATGCGTCGCCCGCAGCAATCCGGTCCTGCACCTCCTGATGTGTCATCGTTAGTGCATTACGCATGCCGGTGCGGGTGTGGCTGTCATATTTCGGGGTGTGGTCACCGGCCAGCTTGCGCTCCTCCCGCCATGCATCCAGTTCTTCGGGCGTGTCAAATGCATAGTAGGCCTTACCCACCGATACCAGTTCTTCTGCATACTGCCGGTAGATGGCTTTGCGTTCACTCTGTCGGTAGGGACCATAAGTGCCGCCTTCCTGAATGCCCTCATCAATAGTGAGACCGGCCCAGCGTAAGGAGTCAATGATGTATTGTTCGGCTCCGGGCACATAGCGCGTCTGGTCGGTATCTTCGATTCTGAGGATGAAAGTGCCCTTGTGTCTGCGGGCAAACAGGTAGTTATACAGAGCTGTTCTAACGCCCCCAATGTGCAGTGGGCCTGTAGGACTAGGCGCAAATCGAACCCTTACCGGACGAGTCATTCTCTTTGGATTTTAGTGAATCAGAACTGCAAAGCTATAAAAACACGAAGCCCTTACTTTGCTAAAATTGCTATATTCATCGCCCGTTGTTTGCATGATTACCCGATTACACCACCCACAAAAGCCGACCGCATGTACTTTGTCAATATGTATTTGACTAAGACTACCTCGATAATCAAGCAATTCTATCGTGATTATGTGTGGTCCATCGATACGAAGCAGAAGGAGCTGTTTCTGACGTTCGATGATGGGCCGCATCCTGAGATAACTCCGTTTGTGTTAGATACCCTTGCCGAATATGGCGCTAAGGCTACATTCTTCTGCATAGGCAAGAACATCGAAGCACACCCTCACGTGTTTCAGCGCATCCTTCAAGAAGGACATGCTGTAGGCAACCACACCTACAATCACCTCAACGGCTGGGAAACCGGCAATATGCAGTACTGGCGCAACGTGTTGCAGACGGAGCGATTGATGACCTCTAATCTGTTCCGCCCGCCGTACGGGAAAATCAGGCGGTCGCAGGCAAAAGCGCTGAAGAGCAGGTACCACCTGGTGATGTGGGATGTGCTTACGTGGGATTTTCAGCAGGACAATTCCCCGGAGCAGGTGCTTAACAATGCTGTCAACCATGCCGAGCAGGGAAGCATCATCGTGTTCCACGACAGTGAGAAGGCCTGGAACAACATGTCGTATGCGTTGCCTCGGGTGTTGCGTCACTTTACCGAAAAAGGGTACTCCTTTCCGGCGATTCAACTGGCTCGATAAGCTACCTTTGCCCCCATGTTAGCGGATACGCATGCTCATTTGTATGCTGCAGAGTTTGCAGAAGATCGTGATGCCATGATGGCGAGGGCGCTGGAGGCTGGTGTGGATTATTTCTTTTTGCCAAACATCGACGGCGGGTCTATTCAGGGAATGCACGCACTGTCGGCAGCATTTCCGGGAAAGGTATTTTCGATGATGGGGTTGCATCCATGCTACGTAAAGGAGGACTACCTCATAGTGCTCGACGAGATGGAAGCATTGCTGTCGGAAAGGGGCTATGTAGGCATTGGGGAGACGGGATTGGATTACTATTGGGATACTACCTTCAAAGAAGCGCAACAGGTATCGCTGAAGCGCCACATTGATTGGGCGAAGCAATACCGGTTGCCAATCATACTGCATACCCGCGAGGCCTTTGCCGATACCCTGCGATTGATTCAGGAGGGATATGAGGACAGGCTTACGGGTATTTTCCACTGTTTTTCCGGCAGCCTTGAAGAAGCAGGGCAAGTGTTGGAGCTGGATGGATTTTATGTAGGTATAGGAGGGGTAGTTACCTTCAAGAACAGTGGGCTGGATAAGGTGGTAGAGCAGTTGCCGCTGGAAAGGATTGTGCTGGAAACAGATAGCCCTTATTTGGCGCCTGCCCCACATCGGGGAAAACGCAATGAGTCGGCTTACCTGAAATTGGTAGCTGCCAAAGTTGCCGAGATAAAGCGGATGCCGCTGGAAGAGGTGGAGCGCATCACGACAGCTAATGCGCTGGCTGTATTTGGCCAGTCGAAGTAATCGTTGTGTAAGTAGCTGAAAATTGCGAATTTTGCGGGGCTTTAATCGCATGAGATCAAACACGGAGAGGTGTCCGAGTGGTTGAAGGAGCACGCCTGGAAAGTGTGTATACCTCAAAAGGGTATCGCGGGTTCGAATCCCGCTCTCTCCGCCAACGCAAAAACCCGGCGATAGCCGGGTTTTTTTATGCCCATCCCCGTCGCCAAGCTTGCTTGAGCGCAAGGGGATGGGCATAAAAAACCGCACCGCAGGGGCGGGTTTTTGCGTTGAAGCCCCCCATTTTGGGGAACAGCGCAGCTAATCCCGCAAGATGAGTAGTTGGCATAAAAAACCGCACCGCAGGGGCGGGTTTTTGCGTTGAAGCCCCCCATTTTGGGGAACAGCGCAGCTAATCCCGCAAGATGAGTAGTTGGCATAAAAAACCGCACCGCAGGGGCGGGTTTTTGCGTTGAAGCCCCCCATTTTGGGGAACAGCGCGGCTAATCCCGCTCTCTCCGCATACCTAGGGTACCAAAATGTACCAAAATGCTCAAAACCAACGTTTTGGGCATTTTTTTTGCCCAAACGGGTGTACCAAAATGCACCAAAATGTACCCCTGTTGGGTGGCTTAGCGGGTTGACTTTTTAGAAACCCCAAAAAGTCAACCCAGCAATGTTACAAAAAGGTACATAATGGTACTGATGGTCAGTAAGTTACGAGTAGGTTTTTACGTCTAAGTTTACCACTTTTGAAAAGGAAATGGATGGCTTAATTAACGTTAAGTCAGATGTATAACGAGCGATGCGTTATCTTTTGACCGATTAGGATTTGAATTGATATCTATTAGAGACTTGGGTAATGATACTCCACTGTGACAAAGTCCGTTAAATAGAAATAGACTTAGCCCTAAAAAGTTACAAATATTTAATTGTAATATTTTAGGACTAATCCAAAGTTTGAGCACTTACAAAAGCCTATTAAACCATAAATTAAAACTATGGCTTATAAATTTTGGATGACTTTCTGTTAAAAAATGTTTCCCTTTTCCGATATAAACAAAGGTTGCATTTTTGAAGTGTTCATGAGCATATTCAACCGCTCCCTTTCTATTTACAAGTCCTTTTTTTGCGTATAGATATAAAATTGGAATCCGAGTTTCTTCCATGCCTTTAGAGATGGTATCCAATAAGGTAGCAAAATCACTTTCTCCTTTTCCCTTGGTATAAGATAATATAGCCGGGTCAGGACCATTAGTTATAGCATGGCGTCTATTTTTATTATCCCAAGGTTGGGTATAAAATTCATATGCCCCTTTGGGAAGTTTTCTACCAGTAAAAAAGTTTACTGCTAATTTTTTACCCGCGAAATTTCTATCTATCATCCATTTTTCATTTCCCTCTTTGCTTCTAGTTAGTTTCATAAAGGCTTTGAAACTGAATGGTAATTGGTCATACATCACTTCGGCTGGCATAAACGGTGCTTCAAAGAGTGCTATTCCTTTTACATTTTGTGGTTCTCTTATCGCATACAACATGCCCACTAGTGAACCAATGTCTTGCATAAATAATGTGACATTATTGAGTTGCTTCGCTTCAATAAAGTTAGTCAGCATTTTATACTGTACTTCGACTGAAACGTTTTGATCTTTTGGAAAACTGGATTTACCAAAACCTAAAAAGTCAATTGCAATTACTCTTTTGTTGCTGTCTATATTAGGAATGATATTTCGCCATAAATAGACATTTGCTGGTAAACCGTGAAGTAATAAGATAGGTTCGCCTTCCCCCGATTCCACATAGTGAATAGTATCTGTTCCTAGATTAATGAATTTTGACTCGAAAGGAAAATCAGCTGGAATGTCCCTTTCAACTTTCGTTTTAGGTCCAGCATAAATGTCTTGAGCATTTAAGTTGTAAAAGTTAAGAAGGATTATTATAAAATATAAGGATTTGATTATTCTATTTTTCATGTTAATTTTTTCTAAGGTTTTTGAATAGTCTTATAAAAATGTAGATATGACTTAAAAATGAGGCTAAGCCATAAGTAACAAACATTAACCAAATGAAACCAAGGTTTTGGTTATACAGTTCAA
>CAYYHM010000008.1:0-58401 GCA_964471795.1 uncultured Chitinophagales bacterium
AGGTATAGCGTATAACGTCTCATCACTTCGAAAATACAAAACGCTACCACTTTTCCCTGTATTGTATGGCGGGTAAGTCAGCCAACAACCTATAGGGCGGACTCGCCATACCGGCACGTGATGCTCCCTATTAATTGATGCAGGTCTGTTTCATTCAGCTGTTAGAATCGGACTCTGCTGATTGGCGGGCAATTCGTACATTTGGTAACCCACAATTTACCCCCCTACACAGAAACAGCCATTGCATGCGAGTCGACAAGATTGTAGAGATCAGATCGGAGCTGGGAGCAGGCACACGCGGCGCAAGCCTGGGTGTTGATGCCTTGAAGATTGCCTCCCTGCACAAAGACAAAAGCTTTTTCAAAGTAGTACCCACCATCAAGGTGAAGGATGATAATGACCTGTTGTATGAGCCTGAAGTGACCCGCAATGCCAAGTGGATCCGCGGACTGGAGCGCCAGTTCAAGCGCAGCAGTAAAGCGGTGAAGAAGGCGCTGGGAAAGAACAACAACATTCTGGTTGTATCCGGCGACCATGGGAGTGCCGGTGGGCTGATTGCGGGCATCAAGATGGCCAAGCCGAAAAGCACCCTGGGTGTTATTTGGATTGATGCCCACGCCGATCTACATACGCCTTACACCACTCCTTCGGGCAACCTGCACGGCATGCCGCTGGCAACAGCACTCGCCATCGACAATGAGGAGATGAAACGCAACGACCCCAGCGAGGAGGCCATTATCTACTGGGAAAAACTGAAACTTACCGGCAGGATACGACCGAAGATACAACCGGAGCACCTCGTGTTTTTGGGACTTCGTGATTTTGAGGCCGAGGAGAAGCACATCATCGACCAACACAACATTTTCTGGATGGACGTAGATGCCATCAGAAAGAAAGGGCTGGAGGCCACTTGTGCTGCCACTTTGAATCACCTGAAAGATTGCGACCTGCTGTTCGTATCCTTTGATGTGGACAGCCTTGACCCGGAGGTCTGCAGCGGTACAGGCACACCGGTCCCCGGCGGTTTCATGTTCGACGAGGTGGTGCAGCTGCTGACCTGTTTTACCGGTGATAAACGCACCCGTATCCTTGAGATCACTGAGATCAATCCACTACTCGATACCGGCAATCAGACCGCTGCCGTAGCCTTCGACATCCTCTGGGAAATCGTTGATGATTGATAGAAACGGCCCGCAATGCGCTTACTGCATCATTACCAATACATGAGCTTCATGCAGAAGATGCTTCCACCCGATTTCAGGAATTCACCGGTATACACCTCCGTACATCGATAGCCCTTGCCCGTGAGCAAGGTGGTAACTGTGGCAGCGCCGGCAGGCACCAGCGCTACCCGCTTGCTTGCATCAATGTCATACAGCACGTGGGCATTCAACCCCATGTACCGGTTATTTTCTGCTGCAGGAACGTACAGCACCTCCGGGAAACTGCTGTGGATCCGGCCCAGGCTCTCCCTGTCGAATGCGTCGGGTACGATGAGCACAGTGCTGTCACTAATCGGCAAGAAGCAGGTGTCGAGGTGGTAGCCGTGAGGATCCGTCAGGTGAAGGGGAACAATGGGCACCTGTAACAACTGGCTGAGTGGCTCCAGTGCCTCCAATTGTGTACGGAAGCCATATCCGCCGAACAACAGCCGTCGGCTCGGATGTGGCAGCAGGTCGCCATTGCCCTCCAGTGAAAACCGATCACCCCAGGGAAGCACCTCATATCCTTCCCCTGCCAATGCTTCTGTGAGCAGCGGAACTTCCCCCTGTCTGCCGGCATGCCGCATCAACGAGGGCACCACCACCCGTTTTCCGTCGGGCATCAGGAAGGGCAATGCCGGATTGGCTGTAAACACCTGATCGGGAAACCCTTCGGTTGCCTGCAGTATCTGTTGCTTCTCCAACAAGCCCTGCTCTTGCCACAATGTATAATGCATTGTAAGATTATCCCATTCAAGTTGAGCTACCGTTGTATCTACCTGTTGCCGGGAGGTCATGAATATGTTGTCGTCACCGGCGAGGGCGAAGTACTGCGGTGTGGCACGAAGCACCTTCCGTGGTATCGGTAATTCAGGCAGCTGCATGATGCGTGCCGTATCGGGTTGTAGTAACATACCGGCAGGTTTTCAGGTAATTTACGCTAAATTACAGGTATGGATTGGTTGCAATGGACAACATCTGATGGGCTTCGTTTGCAGGGACGCCACTGGCAAGCTCACCATCCTGTTGCGGTGGTGGCTTTGGTGCATGGGCTTGGCGAGCATAGCGGCCGATACGGTGAATTGGCCGAGTTCTTCAACAGCCATCAGGTAGCTGTGGTGTCAATCGATCAGCGGGGGCATGGCCTGTCGGAAGGCAGGCGCGGACATGCTGCCCGATATGCGCTACTACTGGAGGCGGTGGATATGTTGTTGCAAACGACACGGGAGTTGTATCCCGACGTGCCGATTTTCCTGTATGGACACAGCTTTGGCGGCAATCAGGTGTTGAACTATGCCGTTCGCTACCAGCCGCATATTTCGGGTGTTATCGCTTCCGGATCATGGCTGTTGCTGCGGGCCCGACCCACGGTAGTGTGGGCGTTCCTCACCAAAGCTAAGAGCTATCTTTTTCCGCGGTGGTCTACCCCCAATCGGATAGAAGCCCAATTCATCAGCCACGACCCCGAGGTTGTGGCGGCATACTGTACTGATCCGCTGGTGCACGACCGGATAACGGCACGTATGGCGGTAGCCACACAGGCTGCGGCACTGTATGTGTACCGCCATGCCACCTCTTTTCAGGTGCCGGTATTGCTGATGCATGGCAGCGATGACCCCATCACCGATCCGAGGGGTTCTCAGTTGCTGGCAGACCGTATCGGCACACTGGCAACCTATCACTCCTGGCCGGGCATGTACCATGAGGTACACCATGAAACCAATCGCATGGAAGTGCTTACCTACGTGTGGCAGTGGATATCGACCCGCTTGGAACAAGAATAAAAAAACCCGGCATGGTCATGCCGGGTTTCAGTATCAACAAGTGCTGATTTTACCTACGAATCTCCACAGGTACAGCCTGAGGCGGACCGGGATCTTTTTTATCGCCTTCGAAATCGCCTTGCTCTTCGACTTGTGGTGATTTATCCGCAATCACCAGTTCGCGCATGATGTATTGAGCGTTGGCCATCTTGTCGATCACAAACAATACATACCGGATGTCCACACAGATGGTGCGGGTTACAGTCTCATCGAAATACAAATCGCTGAGCATGCTCTCCCAGTTACCATCGAAAGCAATACCGATCAAATCGCCATCAGCATCCATTACCGGCGACCCGGAGTTACCACCGGTGATGTCGTTGTTGGTGATGAAGTTTACCCACAGGTCCTTTTCATTTCCATACCGACCATAGTCTCTCGTGGTCAGCAGTTCGCGCAGAGAAGCAGGCATATCGAATTCCTCATCTCCGGGCACATACTTGGCCAACATCTCATCAGCCGTGGTGTAGTAGCTGTAGTAGGTGCCATTATCTGCCGGATAGTTCTTTACGCTACCATAGGTAAACCGGAGCGTAGAGTTCGCATCAGGGTAAAAATTCCGGTCTGTCTGCATGGCCCGCATGCCGCTCACGAACTTGCCCATGGCGTTCTCTTCGCTGGAACTCGCCATCTGCACACTCATCATCTTGCCGATGTAGATATCCAGCAAGCTGTTCATGAACCGGTATCCAATGTCGTTCTTGATTTTGGCTATCCGTGGCTTGGCAATCCACTTCTCTGCCTTGGCCGGATCTGCCAGGATGGACTTCTTCATGATAAAATCAGTGAACTGATCGAACCGGTCAGCCCCTTCCTTATCCCGAAACTTCAAAAACTCTGGCGACTGGAAGATAGCCGGTTGGTTGTCCCCTTGCAGCCCCTTGTACAGCAGCCTCATCATGGCGGCCATCATATCTCTGTCGAGGGCGGTGTTGTAGGAGGCAAAGTGCTCTGCCGTGGCCGCACGCAACTCATCCAGCGCTTCAGTATTGGCCTGCAGCTCCTGGTCGTTGTCCGCCCTACGGAGCATACCGAAATAGTTCAAGCCATAATTCACCAGACCGGGTGCAAAGCCGGCGAATCCGATAAAGGTCATCAGCTGGCTGTTTTCCCGGTTTCTTTCATACAGGTCAGCCAGATCGGCCACCACTTCGCCATAGGTATCCCAGCGATTGTCGTCCTCTTCCACCCAGCCTGTAAACTGCGCTTCGAACTCTTCCTTGTCCTGGATGAATGAACTGTTCCTGGAACGCTCTACCACCCCTTTGAAATACTTATGGCTATTGGCCAGAGATGCATACTCGCCGGCAAGGGCCAGGCGCACCTCATCGTCCCGATCCATGTGGGTCTTCATTACCTGCAGTCGGGTGCCCAACAGCCGCACGAACAACGGATAGTCCTCCTTCACGGTTTTGGTGGCGCCGGCAGCTGTCAGATATCGCTCTGTGGAGCCCGGATATCCCATGATGAAGGTGAAATCACCCGGCTGATAGCCATTCAGGCTCACCTTCAGGAAGTGCTTGGGATTGTAGGGAATGTTGTCTTCACTGTAGTCTGCCGGCTCATTATTGCGGTTGGCATAGATCCGGAATATGGAGAAATCACCGGTATGGCGAGGCCACATCCAGTTGTCAGTGTCACCACCAAACTTACCGATGGAAGATGGTGGCGCACCCACAAAGCGGATGTCACGGAACACCTCATATACCATCAGGTAGTGCTCTGTACCATAGTACATGTCAACGATCTCAGCAGAATAACGTCCATCCTGTGAGGCCGCATCAACCAGTGAGTCTGCTGTTTTTACAGAGCCATTATCGATAAGGCTGGTAACATCTTCCATGCGCACCAGGATTTGCATGGTAAGATCCGGTACGGGGATTTCTTCTGCCTGATTGGAGGCCCAATACCCGTTATCCAGATAGTTGGTAGCCGTTGAACTCAGGGTAGCGATAGCATCGTACCCACAGTGGTGATTGGTAAATACCATGCCGCGGTTCGATACGATCTCTCCGGTACAGAAATTGCCCATCTGTACGATGGCATCTTTCACGCTTGCCTGATTGATGTTGTAGATGTCGTCTGCAGTGAGGCGGGCGCCCATGCGCGACATGTCGCCGTTGAGCATCTTCAGATAGATGGGCAACCACATGCCCTCATCGGCACGGGCAGGAGTCAGTAGCAGCAGCATACTGACTATAGCAAGAAGCAATCTTTGCATAACAGATGATTGATTTTTTCGAAACTTCAAATATAATGGCAAATGCAGCATAGCCTGCTCATTTAATGAACCTTAACAAAGTAATCCCTTACAAATGCCTGTCGAAATAATCGGCAATGTGCTCATACAGATGGATCCTGTCGCGGCCGCGTACGTTGTGCGGATGGCTTGGGTAGGGAAAAAAGTCTACGTGCTGCCGTTTCTTGATGGCGGCCTCCATAAAGTTCATGGCATGTGCCGGCAGCACCACATCATCCTGCAACCCATGGATGATCAGCAGTCGCTTGCCGGCTAATTTGTCTACATAGTTGCTTAGGTTGCTGGCTGCGAACCCTTCTTCGTTTTCATCAATCCTGTCCATGTAGCGCTCACCATACATGATCTCGTACATGCGCCAGTCTGTTACCGGCCCTCCGGCTACACCTACGGTAAACAAGTCCGGCTTCTTCAGTAGCATGCTCATGGTCATGAACCCGCCATAGCTCCAACCATGTACACCGATGCGAGATCCATCAACATAGGGCAGCTTTTTCAGGTAAGCGGCGCCTACCGCCTGATCTTCTACCTCCACAGAACCCATCTGCCGAAACAATGCCTGCTCAAAGTCGCGCCCACGGCCATCAGAGCCCCGGCTGTCCAGCGTAAACACCACATACCCTTGCTGTGCCAGGTAATACAGGAACAGGTTGGCGTTGTGCAGCCAGCTGTTGCGGATCAGCTGCAGGTGTGGACCACCATAAACATAGATGATGGCAGGGTACTTTTTGGCGGCATTGAAATTACCCGGCTTGATGATGCGCCCATACAGCGTGGTGCCGTCATCAGCCTGCAGGGTCAGGACCTCTGCTGATGGCAGGGCGTAGTTGGCCAGTGGGTTGTCTGCAGTATGCAGGGTGTGCACTGCAGTACCCTTACGGGTTTCCAACAGGATAATCTCGTTGGGCAGGTCATGCCGGCTGTATTCATCAATCAAGTAGCTTCCATTGGGATGCAGCCTGCCGGTATGCACCCCTTCGGCAGACCCTACTCGGGTCATCTCGCCATCTTTCAGCCGGATTTGGTAGTGGGTGCGATCCAGCGGACTATCTTTTGTACCCGTGATATACAGGTATTGTTCCCTGGCATCCATACCCAGCACTTCTGTCACTATCCAGCTTCCCTCCGTAAGCTGTTGCAGTTGTATCCCGTCCGTGTTGTACAGATACAGGTGATTGAACCCATCGCACTCACTCTGCCATAGGAACAAGTCCTTGTCTTTGAACAAGAAGGCAGGGCCATGCTCGGGCTCCACATATTTGGGATCGGTTTCCGTGAACAAGGTCTTCATGAATACTCCGCCGGCAGCATCGTACTGCTGCAGTTGCATGGTATCCTGCCCACGGTTGAGGCGGGCTACATACAGAAAGTTACCATCCGGGCTGAACGTGAGATTCGTGAGGTATTGGTCATAGGGCTCCCCTGATTCCAGATATACGGTCTTGCCGGTAGTTACGTCGAACAGCCCCACCGTGGTGAATTGTGAGCTATCGCCATTCATCGGATAATTGACCAGTGTGGTGGTGGGTGGAATGGTACTGTAGTCTGTCAGCGGATAGTCCGTAACCATGCGCTGATCTATGCGGTAAAAGGCAAGCCTGCGGCCATCGGGCGACCAGAACTGACCTTCAGTAACACCAAATTCATTGCGATAGGCAGCAACTCCATACTCGATTTCCCGGCTGCCGTCGCGGCTGATTCTGACCGGGGCGTCCAATCCCTTGCCGGCATATAGGTCATGCTCCAACACATAAGAATAGCTGTACGCATCGGTATAATGCAGCTCCGCAGCACCGGTTGGCACCACGATGCGGGGCCTCAGGCTGTCGTGGCCGGCAGTGTAGGACCACACATACCCACCATATACCAGCGACACTGTTTTGGCTGTATGCCAGCGAAGTGCCGGCATGTAACGCATAGGCTGCAGGGAGTCCGGCAGGTAGCTGTTTAGCTTGTCCAGGCTCAGGTAGACAGTGGAACTGAACTTCTTGGTTTCGGTGATCATCACTGAATCGCCATCATTCACGTACGTGTAAGCATCAGCGTCGGGCACCCACTGCAGCTGCCGCAGGGATGTGGGATACAGATCGCGACGAAGGATGATGTCTTCCAGGGTGAGCGTCTGCTGCTGAGCGGTCAGCGATAGCGTGGCGATATACAGGAGCAGGGTCAGCAGCTTTTGCATGGCATAGATAATTTCCTCCAAATCTAGCAGGTTCTCCTGTACCACAAGAAGCCCCAATGGTGACATAAGTCACTTTTTGCCTTGATGATAGTCATCACATGCAAGCCCTGATGACCATTTTCTTTGTAGTACTAAAAAGGATGACACATGTTTCAGCATAACCTCAGCTTTGCAGATATCGGCGTTCGCTACATGATTATGATGGTGTTCATGATTTTGGCAGGAGCGCTACAGATGATGGGCTTTCTCATCATTGGCGTAATCTTCTTCCTGACAGCCATCCTTGGTTGGTGTCCGATATACGATATGCTCGGCATATCTACCAGAAAAGAATAATCAGAAGCCGGTAATCGGCTTACAAAGAACTTCATAGATTGTGGTCAATCAGGCTTAAGTGGGGGGCAGTAATGTCCCCTGCTTTTTTTTGTAGCAGTGGCAAGCAGGTGCCCCTGGTCGAGTTGGTAAAATAGGGCTCAGGTAATTTTTTCCTTTGCGCCACTTGACATATCTCCCTGAAATAGTCATCTTTAGACTTGTGAAACATTTCTTACTACAGGCTGGTGTGGCAATTCTGTTGCTTGCGTCTACGGCCTGCACCAAAAAAACCACCCTGATACCGGACAATGATGCGCCCTATTACGGCGATGTCCCTGCCGTGTTGGTAGAGAACTATGTCAACAGGCTATACATTGACCTGCTGGGCAGAGAGCCATTGGATAGCGAGATGTTGCGCGATGTGGCGTACCTCCGCGCCGGGGAACTGGCCATCGCTTCCCGGGACAGTCTTACCCAACGATTACAGTCAGATACTGCCTTCATCTCCGGTGATTCCTCCTACTTCATCGCCTATCACAAGCGGTTTTATGATATGTGTAAGGCACGGCTGATAGAGGGTGTCAGCAACAAAGAAATCTCTGATCAGCATGGGGTGTACTATGCCGAATGGCTGAAAGATTCCATCAACGGCAATCAGCAGGGCATGGACGTCAAACAGCGGCAGATGGACAAGCTGACAGCCATCCTGCAGAGCGAATACGACTATCGGGATGGTAATATGGCTATCAATACCATGCATGCCATACTGGTAGATAACTACTTCTACGACCTCATCAACATGAATACCTTCAACTTTATCAATGCCACCTTCGACGACCTGTATTTCCGGTATCCCACGCAGGCTGAGTTCAATACGGCATTCGATATCATTGAATTCAATACCTCTTCGGTCATTTTCGGGCTCCCGGCACAGAACAAGGAAGACTACATCCGGATCATTACATCGCACCGCGAGTTCTACGAAGGCCTCATCATCTGGGCCTATACCACGCTACTGTCGCGGGAGCCTACCACATCGGAGACCTACTCGCTGATGCTTACCTTCTTTGACAACCCTGATTTCCGTTGGCTGCAACGACAAATCGTTACCACTGATGAATATGCGAACTTTTAGACTTTGGCTGCCGATAGGCTTGTTGTGGCTGGCTGCCTGCCGCCCTACGCCGATCTATGAGGTGAATCCGGTGGCGGTATCCATGCCCAATGCCCAAAAAAGCAAGCTGAAGTCGGAGGAACAGTTCATCTCCATCCTGTATGCCAACTTGTTCCAAAAGGCCTTATCTGCCAACGAACTGCTGGACATGACCGATGTGATCTTCAGCATAGGCGACAAGGATCTTGCCCACGAAGTAATCGTCAGCAACCTGATGAACAATCCCGATGTGCTGTTGCCTTCCGATAGCCTGATGCGTGCTGATGTAGATGCTTTCATCGAAGACACCTATGTGCGCTTTCTGGTACGACGACCTACAGAAGGTGAGCTTACCTGGTTCCGGAACTTTTTATCCAATCATCCTGACCTGAGCGTGGAGATGGTGTACATCGCCTTCGCCCTCAGTCACGAATACTTGTATTACTAAGCCTATGGACCGGAGAAGATTCATTCAGAAAGCCACCTTGGCAGCAGCCTCCGCCATAGCTGCGCCCTACATCCTGCCATCGGGCCGGTTGTTTGCGGCAACAGGCAGTCAGCTGGCAGAGCATGTGGTATATGTGCTGTTCGCCGGTGGTGTACGCCAGCAGGAATCCATCCTGCAGCGGTATCTGGCCGACAGCCAGGGGTTGAATAACCTGGAGGGCAACCTGATGGTGAACATGCTCAACGGGGCAGCTCCACAACAGAAGGTAGTTTTCGGCACCAATCCTGCCGTAGGGCCAAAAGGCAGCATTCCTATTCCGAAGCTGTTGCCGGGCTCACAGACCTTTGAAACCATCGGCACCCTGTTCTCTGAAGTACAGGCAACGCAAGTGGGGCACTATGGAGGCCTCAACTCACTGGTAACCGGCAACACTGCCTTCACACAGGGACTCAAGCAAAAGCCACTGTACCCGACCATCTTCGAATATGTGCGCCGCCATCTGGGCGTACCTGCCACCAAGGTGTGGTTTGTGGGCAACGGCATTGGCAACTCCGTGCCACTACTCAACTACAGCTCGCATGACAACTATGGCGCTGCCTACGGCGGCAACTTCTTTGCGCCGCGCATCACGTTCGGCGCCAAGGGAGAAGATCATCTTGCAAACGCAAAGATCTACCATCCCGAAGAGGAGCTTTCTCCGATGTACAAGATGAAATTCTTCCTGGATCAATCATTCTCACAGGGTGGTGGCAGCCTGCTGGAATACGGCATCCAAAACACGGAGGAAGAGCGCGAGGAGATCCGCAGCTTCATGCAGCTGATGTTCCAGAAGAAACAGAATGGCATATTGAACATGCCGCCGGTGGCCGATAATGGCGACCTGCAGACTATCGGATATGCAGCGGAGGTGATTCAACATTTCCGGCCTACTCTCACCGTGGTGAACCTGAATGATGTGGACGGCTGCCACAGCAACTTCACCGGTTATCTACGCAATCTGCACCGTGCTGATCATGGTTTGGCGCACCTGTGGAATGTGATACAAAGCACACCGGGCATGCAAAACAACACCGTGATGATAGCCATTCCGGAATGTGGCCGCAATGAGCAGCCCAACCCGATACTCGATGAAAACGACTGGCATGCCTTCGACCACAGCGACGCCAACGCACGCCGTGTGTTTGCCTTGATGGCAGGAAAGAACATACCGGCAGGCTTGCGCATCGGCACGCCGGGCTCACCGGTAGGCACCACCATGGACGGCGTACCCACCATTGCGGAAATCCTGGGATGCAAGGACGAGGTTGTCAACAGTGGACTCATCAGCGGGCTTTCCCAATCACTATTCGACAGGATGTAGCCAATGAGACTTTTACTGACACTGATAGCGATGAGCCTGCTGATGGCCTCCTGCAAGAAGGGCGGAGATCCAAACCCTTTTGATGACCCCTCTTTGCAACCGCCTGTGGACTCAGCCCTGGCGATGGAGCCACCCCCAACGAGTTTTGCGGGCATACATCAGCACGTATTCCGGCCTACCTGCGCCAACTCAGGCTGCCACGACGGCACCTTTGAGCCTGACTTCCGAACCATCGAAGGCGCCTACAACACGTTGGTGTACCAGCCCGTGATCAAGAACAATGCTGCCGGCACCTTTACCTATCGTGTGGACCCCTTCAGCCCATCCACATCCGTGTTGCTGGAGCGGCTCATCAACGATATCGACGGCATTTCGGGCATCATGCCCCTGAGTGTAGACCCGGGCAGTGACTGGGCTGTAAAGAAAGACACCTTCATCAACTACATCCGTGCCTGGATTGCTGATGGCGCCCGCGACATGTTCGGGCGGCTGCCGCAAAAGGGCAATCAGGAACCACAGATGCAAGGGGTGGTAGCCTTTGTGGCCGGCCAGCCACTGCCACGGAATCCGGGTCAGGGTGCTTTGCGTGTGCCGGCCAGCGCCGGCAGCATCGACGTGTGGTTCAGCATCACCGATGACTCCACAGCCACCCCTTCGCTGAAAGAGAACCGTGTGCTGGTTTCGGCACGGCGCGACGACTTCAGCCAGGCCACCGGCTACAACCTGACCATCCAGGCCACGCCCTTGCAGGCTACAGGCTATCTGGGTAGCCCCGTCGGGTATTACCACAAAATCACCTTTACCAATCCGGGGCAGTGGGGGCCTCCAGGCACCCGCGTATACCTGCGGGTATACGTGCAGGATGCCACCCATCCCGTCACAGAAATCCCTGAGACAGGCAGTTTCGATTACATCAAGGAATACTTTGCCATTGAACTGATATGAGAACAAGCCTGCTGATATCTGTCCTGCTCCTTGTAGCTGCCTGTAGCAAGAAGAATCCTGTGATCTCCCCCATTCCGGAGATCAGGCTGCAGGAGGTAGCGCCTACCTCACTCCAGCAATTTCAGGAGCAGGTTACCATACAGCTGGCCTACACGGACGGCGATGGCGACCTGGGATTCGAACACCCGGACTCCCTGTCGCTGCGGGTGCAGGATGCCCGCCTTTCGCAACCCGACTGGTATTTTGTGCAGCCGCTGGCACCTGTGGGCAGCAACGTGGCCATACAGGGCGTCCTCAACTTTGCCATCAGCGGCACATTCCTGCTGGGCAACGGCAATCAGGAGACAACCACTTTTTCCATCATGATCAAGGATAGGGCCGGCAACTGGAGCAATGAGGTAACCACGCCTGTCATCACCATCAAGCGATAACGTGAAGAGAACCGCTGCCATAGTACTGATCCTTTGCCTCTTCCGGCTGTCCACCCTGCCGGCACAGGCTGTCTACAACATGGCCAATCAGACGGTTACCGATTGCTATGGCACCCTACTCGATTCTGAGGCCGGTCAGACCAATGGTCACTACAACCACAACGAAAACCTGACCTTCCGCATCTGTCCCACCAACGCTGCGCGTGTTACCCTCACCTTCACCGGTATATTTTGCACAGAACAAGGGTTTGATGTGCTGCGCATCTTCGATGGCCCCGACACCAACAGCACCCTGCTGGGCACATGGTCGGGCACTACTTCACCGGGAACTGTGGTAGCGAACTCAGGGTGTATGACCATCCATTTCCGGTCGGATGCCAACCGCAGCTGCGACGGATGGGACGCCGACTGGACAGTGGACCTGATTCCACCCACACCACCCGCTATCACCGCCGTTACCAATGTGAGCTGTTTCTCCAACACCTTTCGCATCACCCTGGACAAACCTATCCCGTGCGACTCAGCCTATGCCTCGGCATTTACCCTGTCGGGTCCCGGTAATCCACAGGTAGCCTCAGCTGTTGCTGTGAACTGCACCGGCGGCGTTACACAGACCATCGAGCTGACCATGAACCCGGGCTTCAGCGACAATGGCAACCATGGAGTGCGCTTCGTCTATAACTATCTGGATGACTGCGATTCGGTGTGGGTATTTACCCTGCAAAGGGCTTTTTCTGTAACCGACTGCCCGCTGGAGGTGGACATCATCAGCTCCTCGGACACCATTTGCCAGGGTGGTTGTGTAACGTTGCAAGCTGATGTGACGGGTGGCAATCCTGCCACGTATGCCTACAGCTGGAACATGGGCCTGCCTCCCACAGGAGGACCGCACGTGGTATGCCCTACCAGCACCACCACTTATGCCGTTACCGTTACCGATGCAGGCCCTAGCCCTGCAGCTACTGCCACCCGAAGGATTGTGGTAGTGCCCAAACCCAATGCCGGCACCGACAGAACGGTATGCCAGTACGGTAGCGCCATCACCCTCACCGGCACTCCTGCTTTCGGCTGGTGGACAGGCCCGGGAATCATCAATAACTCGGCCGGCACCTTCCATCCCGACACAGCCGGCCCCGGCACGCATCGGATTCTCTACTGGCGCAACGGCTGTGCCGATACGATGTTGGTTACTGTGCACCCTGTATATGCAGGGTGGGACGAAGCTGCCTGCCCCAATGCACCTGCCTGGCTGGTAAACGGTGGCACTCCTGCCGGTGGCAGCTGGAGTGGCAGCGGCATCACGGCAGCCGGCATGTTTACCCCACCGGGTGTCGGCAACTACACCGTTACCTACACGGCTCCCAACGGTTGCAGCCATAGCAAAGAGATCCATGTAGCACCCTTGCTCATCAACGACCGCGATACCATCTGCAGCAGCACAGGGCTGTACTACCTGCCGCACCAACCTCCGGGGGGTGTATGGAGCGGCACGGGTATTACCAACCCGCTGACCGGTGAATTCAATCCCGTTATATCCGGCCAAGGCAACTTCCCGCTGACCTACACCGTTCAGGGATGCCGCGATACTACCTGGTTGTTCGTGCAAACCATCAACGCCCCGAATAGCGCCCTCTCCTGCCCCTCACAGGGCATCGTGCAGCTGCCGAAAGCTATCCCGCCGGGTGGCTATTGGAGTGGCCGCGGCATTGTGGACTCGGCCCTCGGCACCTTCGACGCCATGGACAACAACGGCAAGAACTTCAACGCTACCCTGGTGTACCACTATGCCAACTGCACGGATACCATGCCCATGTATGTGCGGATTACCACCATTGGCGTAGACACCTTGTGGTTTTGTGAAAACGACACGATTACCCTGCTGGGATGGGATCAGGTACGCCGCAATCCGGGCAATGGTAAGTGGAGTGGGGCAGGCATCATAGACCCCGACTATCCGGGCAAATTCGATCCGTCGGTGGCCGGACCGGGCACACACACCCTTACCTATGTAGCCAACACCTGCAGCGACAGCATGGTGATGGTGGTGTATCCCGCAGAAACGGTTCAGCCGGATACTATCGTCTGCCAGACCTCAGGCGCATTCAGTCTGCGCACCCTGTTCCCCGGAGGCACCTGGAATGGCCCGGGTATCACCAACAGTACGCTGGGAATCTTTAACCCGCAGATCACAGGACTGGGCAATCATACAGTGTACTACACCCATTTTGTAAACTGTGTGGACTCGCTTACCATCACTGTAGAGCCGCTGGTAACCATCAACCTCACCCCATTGCCGGGATTTGTCTGTTACACCGACACCGTGCTGCCATTGACCGCCACCCCTTCGGGCGGTATGTGGTCCGGTGCAGGCGTATCGGGTAGCGGTTTCAATCCTGCCACGGCAGGCGCCGGCATTCACACGATCTACTATCAATACGGCAGTGGCGATTGTGCCCAAACCGACTCTCTGCAGGTAGAGGTTGGTGAGCCCATTGCCATTACTCCCATCAGCCAGCAGGACTCTATCTGCTACGGCACGTATGTCACCATCGGTGTAACCGCCACCGGAGGCAGCACAGGCGTGTTCACGTACCAATGGAGTAATGGCGCCGGCAACAAAAGTTTTCAGGCTGTAAACCCATTGTCTACCACCACCTACCGCGTAACCGTTACCGATGGCTGCAGCGATGAGGCCATACAGGAAATAGTGGTATTCGTGCATCCACGTATACAAGCCACTACAGTATCAGGTCCGAAGGTGTGCTATGGCGACACCGGATGGGTTGCCGTAAAGCCGGCTCCCGGTAAAAACTACAGCTATGCCTGGAACACCAGCCCGGTATTTACCGGTGACACGCTGTATGGAAAAGGTGGCGCCTATCAGGTGGAGGTCTCGGACAATGCCTCCGGATGCACACTAACCCTGGACACCGAAATTGACGGGTATAGCTTTATCAGAGCCGCCTTTACCCCCAACCCTGCCGGTGACTGCATCGACTACCTCGATCCCACTATTGAACTGCTGGACAACTCTACCGGCGGCAACACCGGCTGGTGGGATTTGGGTGATGGCACACAGCGCATCTACCAGCCCGGCCAGTCCATTGCGCATACATTTGCCGACACCGGAACATTTGTGGTGACCTTGCGCATCAGCAATGCCGGTGGCTGCAGTGATTCCACCAGTATGCCCATTTGTGTAGAGCCAGCTACTACATTATACGTACCCAACGCATTTACTCCGAATGGCGATGGCCGCAATGACCAGTTCAGGGCAGTGGGGATCGGCATCGTTTCGTACCGGATGATGGTATTCAACCGATGGGGTGAAAAGCTTTTTGAAAGCAACGATATGACCATTGGCTGGGATGGCACCTACAGGGGTGAAAGAGTAGAAAATGATGTCTACACCTACCTGATTGCCTACACCGATATCACCTCACCGGTGGTGAAATACCAGAAAGGAGTTGTAGCGGTAGTAAGGTAACCGCTTTTCATCTACCTTTGATGACGCTCAAATTTTTTGATGCTATGTCTATGAATGATTTAGGAATCGGTGCCAAAGTACGCCATGACAGGTATGGTGATGGCATCGTCAGCAATCTGGGTCTTACTACGGTTACGGTGTTCTTCCGGCAGCACGGAGAAAAGGAGTTCACTCTTGATTATGAGGGGTTCGAAGTGATTGCGCCGGTGCCAAGGCCTTCCGACGTACTCAGCCTGGAAGATGTAGAAGCTGCGCTGGCAGGCGTATTGCAGAAGTTTGCAGACTTTACACCCATCATTCCGCTTGCCGAGCGCTACAAAGGCGGTACGATTGAGATCAAACCGCGCGATGCCAGCCTGGCCGGCAAGGAGATTCCCATCGACACCTTCTTCCATAAGATTGTGATGGTGCGTGATCGCCTGCGTGTGCTGGAGCAGCAGATCAACGCCCACGACAAGCTGGACGATCAGGACAAGGTGCAATTACAACAATACATTACCAGGATATACGGTAGTCTTACCACATTCAATATTCTTTTCAGGGAAAAGGATCATCATTTCAAAGGCGAATCATCCAAAGGGTAAGCAAGAGAATTTTTTGCTAGTTTCGAATAAGAATAGTCAAACCCATGCGCTGTATCATAGTAGATGACGATCCGATTCAACGGCAACTGCTGGAAAGCTATGTTGGGGAACTGGACAGCCTGCAGCTGGCTGGTTCCTACGAAAACGCTACAGCAGCCTTGAAGGGCCTGAGGGATCAGGACGTAGATCTCATTTTCCTGGATGTGGAAATGCCGATGATGAGCGGACTGGACTTTCTGTCTACGCTGACTAATCCACCACAGGTGATCCTGGTAACGGCCCATGAGAAATATGCCATGTCGGCCTTCGACTTCAACGTCACGGACTTCCTCAAGAAACCCATCGAGTTTGCCCGCTTTCTAAAAGCAGTAAACAAGGTGCTGGATTCCAAGAAATCAGGGGGCACCCCTGTGAATCAGGTAGAGGACTTTGACATGTTCGTAAAGGACGGCACGCAGCTGGTAAAGATCAATACCTCGGACATTTTCTTCATCAATGCGCTAAGCGACTATGTGAAGATTGTGACGTCCAAGAAAGAATATGCCATTCTGTATACCATGAAAAGCCTGAGCGATCAGCTGCCGGTGAAGCGATTCATGCGGGTGCATCGTTCCTTTATCGTTCGACTCGACAAGATCGACAGGATAGCAGATCACGTGATAGAAATCGGCAAGCATTCCATTCCGGTGAGTAAGTCATATCGCGACGAATTGTACGAACGGCTAAACCTGCTCAAATAATCATGGGCCACTCGGTACATGTACCGGATGATCAATTGTACAAGTGGCTGTTTCGCCATTCCGTTGCCTTACAGGACAGCCTGGATTTGTCTGTTCTTGACAGCTTCCCCTCTCCTATCCCTCCCCTGCGATTAATCTGCAACACGGATGACGGCATGTATTCAGGCGCAAGTGGCAGTATCGGGCCTCTGCTGCCCGACCGTCCTTATGATGACGGAGAGCCGCTGTCTACCGACTTCATCGCCCTGCTGCGGAATGCCGGCTGGAAACTGCCACAGAACTGTACTGCCTATCACTTCTTCCTGTCACAGGACGCCTGCTGGGTGATTCCGGCCGAACTCACTTCGGCACAAATCGCCGATATTCAGGACTGGCTCAACCACCAGCTGAAAGAAAGGGGCTCCATGCAGTTGGAAAACCTGCAATTCCGGTCATTACTGTCGTTGTTGCCAGATGCCATCTTGATTGAAGACAAATACCGGAAAATCTCATTCGTCAATCAGGCCTTTTGCGACCTGTTCTCCATACCAGCCCCGCCACAGGCTTTGCTTGGCTACGACTGCGTAGATGCCATCAGGCAGGCAAAGTTGCTGTTTGACAACCCCCGTAAGTTTGAAGAAAGGGTCGATGAGCTGATTGATGCCGGTAAGGCCAGCCTTGGGGAAGTGTTGTACATGCGCAATGGCAACATCCTGAGTCGCGACTTTCAACCCATTACCGATGAGGGCAGGTTTGCCGGACAGCTGTGGGTATACCGCAACATCACCACCGATCTGGAGAAGGAATACAACCTGCAATTTACCTACAAACAATACCAGGAACTGCTGGACAACCTCAACGTAGGCATCCTGGAAGTAGATGCAGAGGGTATTGTGGTGAATGCCTATGACAAGTTTTGTCAACTGGTTGGATACTCCCGGGAGGAGCTGATGGGCAAGGATCCTGTTCAACTATTGATGGGCTCGCAGGAACAGGAGGGGGCTGAGCGGGTGAACAATGAAACTGCCCGACGAGCTGATGGCGTATCCTCAGCCTATGAGATACCCCTGATCCGAAAAGATGGCACCAAGATGTGGTTCCTCATCAGTGGAACACCCATCTACAATCAGGCTGGCGAATATATGGGATCCATTGGCCTGCACATGGATATCACCGACCGGAAACTCAAGGAACAAGAATTGCAGGCTGCCAAGGTACAGGCCGAAACCGCCAACATAGTAAAAGAACAGTTCATGGCGAATCTGAGCCATGAGATGCTCACACCCATCAACGGCATCCTGGGTTTTACCAATCTCATGATTGAGAGCGACAGCCTGAGTGAGAAGCAACAGCAGTTCCTGGAAAACATCCAGACTGCAGGCAACAACCTGCTGGTTCTGATTGAGGATCTGCTGGATTTCAGCCAACTGGAAGATGCCAGCCTCAAGCTCAGCAACCGAGTGTTTGAGCTGCCCAAGATGGTTCGCAATGCGTGCGACACCTTTCAGCCTCAGCTGAAGGAAAACAGGAACAGCCTGCACATCACGATCGATCCGGCCCTGCCGAAGAAGGTAAAGGGTGATCCGTCGCGCATTGCCCAAATCATCAAGCACCTGACTTCTAATGCCATCAAATTCACCCGCCATGGCCGGGTAGACGTGCGGATTACCGGGCGGGGTCAAAAAGACGATACGCTATATGTGGTGCTCGAAATACAAGATACAGGTGTGGGCATCCCAAGAGATGAGCACAACAAAATCTTCAATCGTTTCTACAAGCTGGAGCGCTTTGACGACAAGGTTACCAGCGGCACGGGCATAGGCTTGTCGATCGTACAGCGCATCGTAAACCAGCTGGGTGGGTCCATAGAACTGGAAAGTGAGGTAGGGAAAGGCACAATAATCCGGGTGTACCTTACCCTGTCCATGGCCGATGAGGTAAAGGTCGGGCGCATGCTGGAGCAGTTTGGCAGTAGGTTACAGAGATTGCGGGTGTTGGTGGCAGAAGACAATCCCATCAATCAGATGTTGGTGCGGGAAAACATGAAGCAATGGCATATCCCCTATGAAATAGTCGACAACGGCATGGACCTCATTGAGGCACACCTGGAAAATCCGGCCGATGTGGTGCTGATGGATGTGCTGATGCCTCGAATGGATGGCTTAACCGCTACCCGACATATCCGCAACGAGCTGGCTGAGCCCTTCAATAAGGTGCCCATCATTGCCCTTACGGCCTATGCCATGAACGAAGATGAGGAAAGATGCCGTGCCGCCGGCATGAACGATTACATAGCCAAACCTTTCAGCCCGGCGCAGTTGCTGCAGAAAATCATCCACTACACCCTGAGGGAACAGGTGCGGGCAGGACGCATACAGCAGGATATAGAAGAAATCCCTGCACCGGGAGCAGCGAAATTCGACAAGGACTACCTGAGCAACGTGGACCTGACCAACCTGGAAGAGTTTGTCCGTGGCAACGAAAAGCTGAAACGAGCCCTGATACAAACCATGGTAGATCAGGCGCCACAATACAAGCAGGAGTTCAGGGAATACCTGGAGCATGAACAATGGGACGACCTGTTCAAGACGGTGCACAAACTGAAGCCCAACGTAACCTTGATGGGATTTACCAACATTACCGGCTTGCTACACGAGCTGAATGAAGACCTGCGGGTACAGCGCAATCTGGGAACAGTGCCTGAGCGGATGACACAGCTGATGTCCGGGCTGGATAAAGCCGTAGATGAACTGAAGGCCTACCTGTCGCTGGCGCAATAGCCTTACCGGCCTTTGAATACCGGCTTCCGCTTTTCGTTGAAGGCGGCTACTCCTTCCTTGTAGTCTTCACTGCTGCCGGCAATTTCCTGACAGTAAGCCTCATAGTCCAGCATCGTGTCCAGGTTGGAATGGAACGACTTGTTCAGCATCTGCTTCATCAATCCGATAGCCTTCGTGGGAGCCTGTGCGTAATAGTTGGCATAGGCCTTCACGGCATCATCCAACTCCTCTGCCGGCACCACCTTGTTTACCATGCCCAGCTGCAATGCCTCCGAGGCGGACACCTTTGTGCCCATGGTAGACAGCTCAAAGGCTTTGGCACTGCCCACCAACCGCGGCAGGAAGTAAGAAGAACCACTGTCCAGCACCAGCCCTACCTGTACAAATACCTCTATGAGGCTGGCATTCTCTGCCGCCACTACCAGGTCTGACGCCAATGCCAATGAACAGCCGGCACCGGCAGCCACGCCATTCAACCGGCAGATGATGGGCTTGGGAAGTGCCCGCATGGCGCGGATGATGGGGTTGTACCGCTTGTGCAACGACTCGGCCAGGTTGCGGTCTTTGGAGTCCTTGATGGCCTTCAGATCCTGACCACTGCAAAATGCCCGCCCGGAGCCGGTCAATATCACCACGCGTACCTGCTCATCCCTGGATAACTGCTTCCAGGCGTCCTGTAACTCATAGCTGATCTCGTCATTGATGGCGTTGAATACCTCGGGGCGGTTCAGGGTAAGGGTGGCGATGTTTTCGCGGATATCGAGCAATAAATGTTGATACATGTTACGTGATTTCAGACAACAATATACAAAGCGATCATCTGTCCGGCCATACCGATCAGAAAACCTATATACACCTCATCACTGGTATGGGCCCCCAAATACAATCTGGAAGATCCGGTAATACCGCCTGCCAACACCGCCATCAGGAAAAACGGCAACACATCGAGTTCAGCAACCGGAACCAAGGCAAGCAGATAGGCAAAAGCCACACCCATGCCCACCATGTGCAGGCTAATCTTGAAGAACAACACATTCACCAGGAACGACAAGATCAGGGCAGCCAGCATGCCGGCAATGACGGCAGTAAACAGGGAGGGCACCCCTTGTTTCACAAATACTGTTACCGACCAGATGTAAAAGAACAGCCCCGCAATAAATGGAGCGATGCGCTCCTGCCGCCCCTCCATGCGGAAAGACTGGATAAACCCCAGTCCTTTCATAATCAGGATGGCCACCAAAGGCAACACTACCATGTTGACCAGCACCGTAATCAGCAATATGCCGGGATCAGAATCGATGAATCGAAACGTGCCCGGGTTGGCACGCATCAGGATAACCAGCAAGTACACCGGCACCAACAGCGGGTGTAGTACAATTGAAAACAAATGAGCCAACAAGCGCATCATGATAGTTCTTTTCTAAGTCGGGCGACAGGCAGGTTGAGCTGCTCTCTGTACTTGGCCACTGTCCGCCTCGCTATGTTGTACCCCTTTTCCTGCAAGTACTCCATCAACTGCTGATCACTCAACGGCTTTCGCTTGTCCTCCTGTCCGATGAGTGTCTGTAGAATGTTCTTCACCTCACGGGTACTTACCTCCTCCCCACTATCGGTGGTGAGCGACTCGGAGAAGAAGTATTTCAGCGGAAAGGTGCCGAATTCTGTCTGTACGTACTTGCTGTTGGCCACCCTCGAGACCGTTGAGATATCCATGTTGATCTGCTCTGCAATGTCTTTCAATATCATGGGGCGCATGCGGGTTTCGTCGCCGGTAAGGAAGAAGGCCTGCTGATAGTCCATGATGGCGTGCATGGTGCTGTACAGCGTAAGTTGCCGCTGCCGGATGGCATCGATGAACCACTTGGCTGCGTCTATCTTTTGTTTGATGAACAATACCGCCTGCTTTTGGTCGCTGGTATGTTGCTTGGAGGCCTGGTATTCCTTTAGCATGTCGCGGTAGTCCTGGCTGATGCGCAAATCCGGCGAGTTGCCCTTGGTAAGGCGCAGTTCCAGCTCTCCATCCTTGCTGTCAACGATAAAGTCCGGTACAATTACCTGATCCGACTTTTCGCCTCCCGTGAAGCTGCCGCCCGGCTTCGGGTTCAAACGCAACACCTCGTCCAGTGCATATTTCAGCTCATCTTCTTCTATCCCCAGGCTGCGGATGATCTTCTCGTAGTGCTTCTTGGAGAAAGCTTCAAACTGCTCTTCCAGCATTTTGATGGCCAGGCGTATGGTGGGGTTGCTCTCCTTGCGACGCAGCTGCAGCAGCAGGCACTCCTGCAGGTTTCGGGCTCCTACACCCGGAGGATCCAGCGACTGCACTACCTGCAGCGATGCTTCCAGATCAGCAGGATCGGCTATGATGTTCTGGGTAAATGCCAAATCGTCGGCAATGGATTCCAAATCCCTGCGCAGCCAGCCGTCTTCATCCAGGCTGCCGATGATGTGCTCGGCAATCAGGTATTGCTGTGCATCAAGTGGCACCAGCCCCAGCTGCTTCAGCAGGTTTTCATGGAAGGTTTCCACCACACGCACCGGAATCACCCGCTCCTCATCAGGATCGGGGTAGTTGTCATCACGGGTCTTGTAGTCAGCCACATCGTCATCTGTGAGGTACTCGGTGAGGTCGAACTCTTCCTCCCGCTCATCCGGCGACTCTGCGTCCACCTCCTCCTGATCGGCACGGTAGTCATCCTCTTCCCGCTGCGTAGCTTCAATCTCCAACGCCGGATTGATCTCTATTTCTTCCTTGATGCGCTGCTCCAGGTTGGCCGTAGGTATCTGCAACAGCTTCATCAGCTGAATCTGCTGTGGCGACAGCTTTTGCTGCAGTTTTTGGGCTAACCTTTGATGAAGCATGCTTCTGGAATTATCAATGTGATCAAAGTTACTTCATTCATCTCCAAAAATGAGGCCAAACCCACCCGCTACAGTAGTTTCCCTCACTATACAAAGCCATTCGGATACCGTAATTTTGCCACTTCTTATCAACAAAGGCATCACCACATGCAGTACATCAGCGACTTATCTGCTTATACAGGCCAACAGGTAACCCTCAAAGGATGGGTAGCCAACAAGCGTACCGGGAAAGGGCTGGCCTTTTTGATCCTTCGTGATGGTACCGGTTTCTGCCAGACGGTAGTGGCAGAAGATCAGGTGTCTGAGGCGGCTTTTGACGTAGCCAAGCGGGTTACCATGGAAAGCGCCGTTGAGCTCACCGGTACTGTGGTGGCCGATGATCGCCAGATCGGTGGCTACGAAGTGCAGGTGACCGACATGAAACTGATTTCGCTGGCCGAGGAATATCCCATCGCTAAAAAGGAGCATGGTGTCGATTTTCTGATGGATCTGCGTCACCTGTGGCTGCGCAGCCGTCGTCAGTGGGCCATCATGCGCATTCGCAACCGCATCATCCAGGCTATCCATCAGTTCTTTCAGCAGGAAGGATTTGTGCAGATGGATGCACCCATCTTTACCGGCAACGCCTGCGAAGGCACCAGCACCTTGTTCGAAACCGACTACTACGGTGTGCCCGCCTACCTGAGCCAGTCCGGACAGCTGTACGGCGAGGCCATGGCCATGGCTATGGGCAAGATATACACCTTCGGCCCCACCTTCCGTGCCGAAAAGTCCAAGACCCGCCGCCACCTCAGCGAGTTCTGGATGATAGAGCCCGAAATGGCGTTCTACGACCTGGACATGAACATGGACCTCATCGAGGCATTCCTCAAATATGTAATCAACGATGTGGTATCCCACTGCTCCTTTGAGCTGGAACAGATTGAGCGCGATGTAGAAGCACTGAAGAAGGTGAATCAGTCCTTCCCCCGCATCACCTACACACAGGCGGTAAAGTTGCTGAAAGGGCAGGAAGACTGGCAGGGACGCAACGCCATCAAGCTGCTGGAAGAAGACCTGGCGGCACTGCAGAGCGATCTGGCGGCCAAAACAGCAAAGATTGACGAATATGAGCAGCTGATTCAGCAGGGTGGCAAGAAAGGGGAACTGAACTACTACCGTACCCAGGCCGACAAGCTGAAGAACGAGGTGCGTGATATCGAAGAAAAGGCAGGTAACATCCCCCAATGGATCGAGTCTGCCCGCAACTTCCAGGAAGGCAACGACTTCGGCGGCTCCGATGAAACCGTGCTGACACGCTTGTTCGACTGCCCCGTAATGGTGTACAACTGGCCAAAAGATGTAAAGGCCTTCTACATGAAGCGGGTGGAGGATGACGATAACTTTGTAAAAGGTGTGGACGTGCTGGCACCGGAAGGGTTCGGAGAAATAGTGGGCGGTGCAGAACGCGAGAACAACAAGGACATCCTCATCGAACGGATACACCACGAGCAACTGCCCATGGAGGCTTTTGAGTGGTACGTGGACCTGCGCCGGTTCGGCTCTGTGCCACATGCCGGCTTCGGTCTCGGCCTGGAGCGGTTGGTTGCCTGGATCTGCAATCTACACCACGTGCGGGAAACCATCCCGTTTGCCCGCTTCTATGGCCGCATTACGCCATAGTCGGAGAAAAGAAGTGAGGTACCGCATCTGACAGCAATTCCCAAACAGCTTGGGTATTCATCTGTCATAAAGCGGCTGCCGTGCCTTATTGATCTTGCAATACCTGCGTCGATTACTGCATTTTTCAGCTGAAATGCGTCCTGTGTACCCTCATGGCACAGCCCTTTCACTAAAATGATGCAATTTTATACCTATAACCATCTTCGTTATGTCTTCTATTACCATCCCGGCTTTGAGCCTGTCAGACTTCCTGAGTGGCGATCCTGAAAAGAAACGACAATTCGTAGCTGCTGTTGGGAAAGCCTATGAAGAAGTCGGCTTCATAGCTGTCAACCGGCACGGCATACCCGACGCACTCGTATCGAAGTTCTACAGCCAGGTAGAGGCGTTCTTTGCCTTGCCGGTAGCCCAAAAGCTGGCCTATGAAGTGCCAGAGCTCAACGGGCAGCGTGGCTACACGTCCTTTGGCAGGGAGCATGCCAAAGGCAGCGATGCCCCCGACTTGAAAGAGTTCTGGCAGATCGGCCAAACCGTAGAAGACGGCGCTCAGCTCTCCGAGTCGTACCCCGCCAACTTGTCGGTTGCGGAGCTACCCGAATTCATGGACACCGGTCGTCAGCTGTACCAGGCATTCGAGGAGGCGGGGAAGAGCCTGCTGCAGGCCATAGCCCTGTATCTCGGGCTGGACGAGCACTACTTTGACGAATGGGTCCACAATGGCAACTCCATATTGCGCGCCATCCACTACCCACCGATTACACAAGAGCCGAAGAATGCCATCCGTGCCGAGCAACATGAAGACATCAACCTGATCACCTTGCTGGTGGGTGCCAGCGCCGACGGGCTGGAACTGCTGGACAAGCAGGGCAACTGGCTGCCGGTGGTGGCGCCTGAAGGCTACATCATCGTAAACGTTGGCGATATGCTGCAGCGCCTCACCAACAACAAGCTGCGCAGCACGACCCACCGCGTGGTAAACCCGCCCAAAGAACTGTGGGGCACACACCGGTATTCTATCCCGTTCTTCCTTCATCCCCGCTCCGAAATGCCGCTCAACTGCCTCGATAGCTGTGTTGACCAGGCCAATCCACTGGCCTACACAGACATCACTGCCGGCGACTATCTGGACGAGCGGCTGATTGAGATCGGCCTGAAAAAGAAATAGCAAGGATGGTTGCCGGGTCATTCCTGCGCGATGTTGCTTCCCTGGCAGTTACAGCATTCGGAGGGCCGAACGTACACATCACGCTGATGCTGGAACAGCTGGTTCGGAAGCGCAAATATGTTACTGAAGAAGAGCTGATTGAGCTGATGGGGCTATGTCAGCTACTACCCGGACCTACTTCTACCCAAACCATTACCGCTGTTGGCTACAAGCTCGGCGGTGCCAGGCTGGCCTTCCTCACCCTGCTGATCTGGATATCGCCAGCTGTACTCCTGATGACACTGCTGGCATTGCTGTGGCATAGTCTGAGTGGCTATAGCTGGTGGTCACCCCTCATACAGTTCATTCCGGCATTGGCTGTTGGTTTCATTACACATGCCGCCTGGACGATTGGCCGCAAGGTGGCCACAACACGACTTACCTTTTTCATCCTGCTGGCATCGGCCACACTCGCCGTAGTGGTGAGTGCGCCCTGGATCTTTCCGGTAGTCATACTGGCAGGCGGACTGGCTACCATGTGGTCAACTGCTGACACCTCGTCGCAGCCCACAACTGCCGGATCCATCCGGTGGACATACCTGCTTGCCTATGCCGGCCTCTTTGCCGCCAGCGGATTGGTGGCCATTGCATTCCACTACCCGCCTGCCATGCTTTTCGAGCAGTTCTACCGCTACGGGAGTCTGGTGTTTGGCGGTGGACAGGTACTGATACCCATGATGTTGGAACAGTTTACACACCATTCCGGCTGGGTATCTGAGCAGGTTTTCCTGACAGGCTATGGCGTAGTACAGGCCACGCCCGGCCCGGTGTTCAGCTTTTGTGCCTTCCTCGGCGCCATGGCCATGCAAGAGGATGGGTCGGCAGCCATGCTGGTCGGTAGCCTCATAGGTACAGCAGGCATCTTCCTACCGGGTACGTTGCTCATCTTCTTCGTATATCCTATGTGGGAATGGCTGAAACAATTTGAGGTGATCAGACGTGCACTCAAGGGCATCAACGCTGCCGCCGGAGGGCTTGTGGCCGCTGCCGTGCTGATGATGATTGAGGCGAATGGATGGTGGCAAATGTCCACTCATGATCTGGCAGTGCCCGTCATGATCGCGGTTGCCATATTCCTGCTCTTACGGTTTACACGTATTCCTGCCCCCTTGCTGGTGGTGGCCACGATGGCAGCAGGTCTATTGCTGCAATAGTCTCCCTACCAACGCATAATACTGCTCCGCAGTTTGCGTGTAGGCCCTGCCTGTAGCCGGACCGGAGAAGCCGGTATGAACCGCTTCAACCGTGCCATCGCCACGGACAAAGATTGTGGTTGGATAGGCGGTGAATCCCTGCAATAGCGGCAGCACGCCTGCTACTCCCTCACTGCTGGCATAGCCTGCATAGACAACGGGATAACTCAGCTGCATGTAGTCCTGCATCCGTTGTATGTTGCGTACAGCCTGTATAGAATCCCTGGCACGCTCAAACGACAATCCGATCACCTGCAGCCCCTGCGCCCTATACGACTGATAGATGGTATCCAACAGGCGTGCCTCGTCCTTGCAGTTGGGGCACCATGTACCCATGATCTCGATGATGGCAGGCTGGCCATGTGCCAGCCAGTTGGCAGGCGCGCCATCTTCGCCGGGCAACATCACCACGAATGGCTGGTCGGCAGGAGCGCCGGCCAGTGTGAACGCATCGGGCAGGGTGGCCTCATCATTCCGCCAGGCGATGAACGGCTCAGCGTAATGGTTCCCGGAGTAGTACATCCCGGAGATGGTGTCGCCCAGCGATGCCACGAACAGCATCACATGCATGCCATCGAAATTGGACAGGAAAAGGGAGTCTGCTGTTGCAGCTCCTGCCAGATAGCGATAGTCGCCATAGGGTGTAAGTACCGTACCTGTCACCTCATTGCCGTGCACTTCCAGCAGCCCTACAGCTTCGCTTTCCTTGTCGGTGCCGGGGCTGAAAACAACGCTGTAGGTGCCCGCTACGGTTGCCGACTCATCCATTGCAGGCCGAAAACGGTACTCAAGTCCATGTACGGCATGAAAAGGAATCTGATAATCGTCGCTGCGGTAATAATTGTGAAATGCTCCCTCCATGGTGCCGTCGGTAACGATGGCACTGATGGTGGCATGGTAGATGGGCAACTGCACCAATAACGTATCGCTATACATGGAGGCCTCCGATATGGAGATCGTGTCCTTGCCATTCACGATGGACAACAATGCCTCTCCCTGTTGGTGGCTGACATGAATCTGAAAAGGCAATTCATGCTCACCGATGTCGAGTGTAGCTCGCCACCAGCCCTCTGCCGGCAATGCTTTGTCCGTATCCTGATGGGTGCAGGCGACAAGTGCCCAGATGGCTGTCAGCAGCAGCAGTGATTGCCGTGTCATGCCAGGTGCTTTAAGGTGATGATTTCCTGTTTGGTCAGGTGACGCCAGCGACCGCGGGGCAGGTCTTTTTTGGTGAGGCCTGCATAGATGGTTCGATCCAGTTTCTTCACCTTGTAGCCCAGCTCTTCGAACAGCCTACGCACTACCCGGTTCCAGCCAATATGAATCAGAATGCCGATCTGACTGGGATCCGCAGGGTCGGTATAGGCCAGGTCATCAACCGGCACTACTCCTTCTTCCAGCTTTACGCCTTTGCGGATAGCCTCAAAATGCTCTTTCGTCAGTGGCTTATCCAGCCCTACAGCATAGAGCTTCTTCACGCGGTAACGCGGGTGTGTGAGCTTCTCTGCCAGCTCGCCATCATTGGTCAGCAGCAGCAGACCGGTTGTATTGCGGTCGAGCCTGCCCACCGGATAGATGCGCTCATCCGTAGCATTTCGTACCAGATCCAGCACTGTCATGCGGTCGCCCTGGTCTTTGGTGGTACTGATGATGTCCTTTGGCTTATTGAGCAACACATATACCAACCTTACCGGCTTTATCTGCTTCCCTTCATACTGCACCTTATCACCGGGCATCACCTTGTGGCCCATTTCCATGACCACCTTCCCGTTCACCTTCACCTTACCCGCTTTGATGAGCTCGTCGGCCTGCCTGCGGGAAGAAACGCCTGAATTGGACAAATACTTGTTGAGCCTTATCCCCAGTGCTGGGTCTGGTGCTTCCTGTTTCCTGCCGGACGGTCTGCGTGGCATATGATGTGTGTGGGATTACAATCCGTTAAAGGAAAGGCCGATCTGGAATGGCACCATCTCCGGACCTCTGCCTTTTTCAAAAAGGGTGCTGAGGCCATAATAGGCACTGAGATTTACAGGGCCATAACCAACACGGAAAGTAGCTCCATACCGCAGATTATCCAGACCGGGCACATCGTATTGCTTGTATTTCACCTCCTGCTGTGCCAATCCGAAAACGGTGCCCTCACCATTGTACTTCATATGGCTGGTAATGAGTAGTCCGCCCCGGATACCGGCAGCAATCTTGAAGCTTTGCCCCTTGTCGTTAGCCTTGGTGCGGAAGCGCAGCTCCAGCGGAATCTCCAGATAGGTGGTCTGTAACTTATTGTTGTTGAAGGTAATACTGTCCGGAATTACCGAAAGAGTCGTAAACGTGTCAGTAGCGGTGAAGAAACCGTTGTGATACAGGTTGTCGGTAGCAAACCCGATGCCCGGAGCGATGCTGATCGGGGACTTACCCAGCTCCAGGTCATACATGAAGAAAAGGTTGAAGCCACGAGAAAACCAGCGGCTTTCTATGCCGTCCGGTGCGTTGAGCCAGGTGTTCCAGTTGAATTGTGCAACAAGCCTGTCCTGTCCACCCGGCCTATCCTGTGCCCTGCCTGTAATAGTAGCCAATCCAATCAACAGGGCAACCAAAAAGAAGTGTTTACGCATCAGTATGAATTTTCAATAGAACGACAAAGGTACGATTTATTGCCCTGCCTGATCGAGGCCATATTTCTGCCGATACAGCTCATACAGCTGTTCCTGATGGGTAGTCAGGTCAATCCGCCTGCCGTCGATGAAGGCATGTGTCACCCGATTGGTGCGCATATCCAGTGCGTCGCCTGCAGACACGAACAGGGTGGCTTTCTTACCTTCTTCCACAGTGCCATAGTGGTCGTCGACGCCCAAAATGGCTGCTGCCGTGCCGGTAATCGCCTGAATTGCCTCCTCACCGGATAAGCCATAGGCGGCAGCCGTACCGGCCGCAAAGGGCAGGTTGCGGACTTGCCAACTGCCCTCCACAGAGATACAGAAGGGTATGCCGGCCTGCTGCAGCAGGTAGGGTGTCTTGTAAGGCAGATCCACCGCATCGTCGGCGTAGCCGGGTAGATTATGGGTAGACCGCAAAATAACCTGTACGCCGGCATCGGCCAACACGTCGGGTATCATCCAGGCATCCCGCGCACCCACGAATACCCCGGTAAGGCCATAGCGCTGCAACAGCTCTGCCGCTTGTCGCATGTCCTGTACCTGATCGACATGGATGTACAACCTGGCTTCCCCCGTAAACAAAGGCTTCATGGCTGCCAGCACCTGACTGAACGGCTGTGGACTGCCAGCCCCATGGTAGGCCCTGGCTGCATCCAGGAAGTCGATCAGCTCCTGCAGGTCTTTGCGCCATTGCTCATTCTGTTGCACACCGGCCTGCTCCGCCCACCAGCCGGACCGGCGAAACAAGGCTGCCCAGTAAAGATGAATGCCGTTGTCTGCCGCCACGATTGCGTCTTCCCAGTTCCACGCATCCAGTTGCACTACCGATGAAGAGCCACTGATGCGCCCACCCTGTGGCACCACCTGTGCCATCAGCACGCCATTGGCTCGCACTGTCGGGATGATTTTGGAATCAGTGTTGTAGGCAATAATGCTCCGTACATGCGGGGTAAATTCGCCCACCTCCTCATAGTCTAGCGTGGCCCGCACCAGCTCTATCTCCGCAAGCCCCAGCTGTGTGTTGGCAGCAATGAATCCCGGATAGATATGCTGACCGGTAACGTCGATGACCTCAGCAGCAGTGGCGTCGACACGTATTACCCGGGCGTCGGCCACCATGGTGATAACCCCGTTTTCAAAGCCAACAGCGGCATTTTCCATTACCTCACCATTACCGATATGCAAGGTGCCGTTGAGCAGGATAACCGGTTTTTCGGGCAGTACGCCACGTTGTATCTGCGCCGGCAGTGCTATCACTGCCAGCAGCATTGTCAAGAGTAGATATGTCTTCATATGCTGCTTACTTGCCTTCATCTTCCATGTCATCACAGTGATATAATTTTTCCTCCGGCTTCGGCACAGGCCTTGTAGCTGCGCCCCCTTGCCTGGCAGCCAGCATGGCCTGTATGAGCCGGTGCCGCTCTGCTGCCAGTGCGGTGCGCATCTGCCGGTCTTCTTCCTGATCGAATAACTTTCTGCCATCTACCCAGGTTTGCAGCACCTGTGCATACACGCTTAGCGGATGATCGTTCCACAGTACCAGATCGGCATCTTTTCCTACCTGGATGCTCCCCACTTTGTGGTCTATCCGCAACAGCCGTGCCGGATTGAGGGTAACCAGATTCCAGGCCTCCTCCTCCGTCATGCCACCATATTTCATGGCTTTGGCTGCCTCCTGATTGAGCCTTCGACCCATCTCGGCATCATCGCTGTTGATAGCTGTAACCACGCCCATCTCGTGCAACAGGGAGGCATTGTGCGGAATAGCTTCTATCACCTCGTATTTGTAGGCCCACCAATCCGAAAAGGTAGATGCCCCGGCTCCATGTGCCTTCATCTTGTCGGCCACCTTGTAGCCCTCCAATATGTGGGTGAACGTGTTGAGGGTAAACCCAAATGAATCCGCCACCTTCATCAGCATGTTGATTTCACTTTGCACATAGCTGTGGCAGGTGATGAACCGCTCCTGCTGTAAGATTTCTCCGAGCGCTTCCAGCTCCAGATCACGGCGGGGTGGTATAGCCAGCTCCTTGTAGCGCCGCGATAGGTTGTTGTAGGCCTCCCAGGTTGCCAGGTAGGCCTCCGCCCTGTGGAAGGCATCGTACATTACCTGTTCCACACCCATGCGCGTTTGCGGAAATCGGTACCGCTGATTGTCGCCCCAGTTACTCTGCTTTACATTCTCTCCCAGCGCAAACTTGATGAAAGGCGCTGCATTTTCCATCTTCATCTGCTCACCGGGCTGACCCCAGCGCAGCTTGATGATGGCCGACTGGCCACCGATGGGATTGGCAGACCCATGCAGCAACTGCGACGTGGTAACACCACCTGCCAGCTGTCGGTAGATGTTGATGTCGTCGGAACGGACCACATCACCGATACGTACCTCAGCGGTTACCGCCTGTGTGCCTTCATTCACACCTCGAGCCACGGCAATGTGGCTATGTTCATCGATGATGCCCGCTGTCAGGTGCAGCCCGGTGGCATCCACCTCACGCGCATCCTTTACCGCAAGATTCTGTCCTATGCTGATGATGAAGCCATTGTCGATAAGCACATCCGTGTCTTCCAATATACCCTCTGCCTCACCTGTCCATACCGTGGCATGGCGAAACACCACACGCTCCTGCGCCGGTAAGGTGGGCCGGCCAAAACTTTGGAAGGGATAAATTACGGCCGACTGCATGGCTGCTGTCGCTGTCGCTGTATCAACTGATGGCTGGGGTACTTCTTGCAGTACCGCTTTCCAGGTAGTTCTCTCTCCACCGGGAAGGATGGCCTCACCCGACATGCTTCCCCGGCCTACTTTACCGGTCAGGATGAGGTAGGCACCTGAGTCGGGAGCCATGGCTACCGTCATCCGTATCAGGTCTGCCTGCAGCGATACGGTGCCGGTAGCCTTGCCTGAATCCGCATCCATCCAGGCAGCCTTAGGCCCTGTATAGCTGCCGGAGAGGGTTACCTTGTAGGCGGCATCACCCACTTCTACGGCATATATCCCGCGGATGTCGAAAGGCAAATGATCTACCAACAGGTGTCGCTGCCCGCGGATCCAGCTTTCGAGCACCTGCATGTCGCTGTCCCAAAGGGGGGCTGAGGAGATGAAAAAACTGGCCGTCTTACCGGGATCCAGTGTGCCGGCATCCTTGGAGATGCCCAGCATGGAGGCAGGCTGTGTGGTAAGTGCTGCCAGCAACAGGCTGTCGGTCAGGCCATATGACCGCACCTTGCGCAACTGTTTCCAGATATCCTGCGGCTTGGTAAGGCCGTCAGCCGTAAAGGCAAAAGGCACACCGGCAGTTGCCAGCATCGCCGCATTAGCCGGCGCCATCTCCCAATGCATCAACTGCGGCAGGCTTACGTGCAGGGCGCCATAGGGGTCTTCTACATCGAAGGCCTCAGGAAACACGAGCGGGATGACCACCGGCTGCTGCCGGGCTGCCAGCCATTGTGCCTGCTGATATTCGTCGCCACTGCCTTTCAGGATGAACCGCTTGTTGAACTCTGTACCGATGGCTACAGCACGTTGCCCACTGGCAATACCATCCACCGCAAAGATGGCCGGCAGGGGCTCCATTGCCGTCATGGCCTGGAGCGAAGCATCATAAGGCGTATCGTCCAGGGTGCGGGCACGGGCATACCATTGTGCATCATACCATGTCTGTCTTATCAAGGCTATGGCACCCATCAGGGAGCTGGGGTAACTCATCGGTGAGCTGCCCTTGGAAAAGGAGAAGCCACCGGCCGCCACGGGCTGGGCTATGGCCTCGTTGGCCTTCCCATCCAACAAATGTACCAGCGCTGCCGTCCCTCGGATGATGCCATCCTGCTGCTGGGTTAGCACCAGGCCGAACCCTGCTTCACGAAGTGCTGCAGCGGCCTTGGCATCGGGCTCCATCATATCGGCAGCTTGTACCTCAGGCTTTATAGCCGCATTCCAGCCAAATGCGCCCCGCTTCTCCGAGAACCAGATCGGCTCGTCCTGTTCTTCAGAAGAAGCAGCCACAGCCGGCATACCATAACTACTATACAGATCGATGAAGGTAGGATAGATGTATTTACCCTCCAGGTCATATACCACAGCTTCCGGCGGCACTGTAATTGCACCGGATTTACCCACCGCTACTATCTTTCCCTTACGGATCACAAGCACACCGCCGTCTACCAATCTCCCCGGCGCTTGTTGTATGCGGGCGTTTACAAATGCAAACACTTCCGCCCGCTCATCGGCCACCCCATTGGTAGGGTACAGCGGCTGCGCTTCTGCTACCGCCATCAGCAGCAGCATAGCACAGTAACTCCATAGCAACTTCCACATAAGCCCTAATTTAGCGAGTCCTAAAATAACCCTTTTCTATGGCTATTCCCGCTGCTGTCCCATTGGTGTTGTTGCATGGCTTTGCATTGGATCAGCAAATCTGGGAGGAGGTGACACCCCTGCTGAGCGGCATGCCTGTACATACCCCCGGATTCCCGGGCCTGTCGGACACGCCCATGCTGCAGGATTGCACCATGGCAACCCTCACCGACTGGCTCATTGCCTGGCTGGATGAGCAGCAGATACAACAATGTGTACTGGCAGGCCATAGCATGGGCGGATACGTGGCCATGGAAATACTGGCGAGGTTCCCCGACAGGCTGAAGGGAGTATTGCTGGTACATTCACACGTATATGGCGACACCCCGGAAAAGCGGCAGGACCGCAACAAAGCGATCCGATTTGTGGAACAGCATGGTACAGCCACATGGGTACGGGAGTTCTTGCCCCCCTTGTTTGCGGATCGTTTCCTGGAAGAACAACCAGAAATCACATCCCGGCTCTTCCACAGATACCACACCATTCCTACCGCAGTCATCACCGCTTACCTGGCAGCCATGCGCGACAGAACGGACAGATCAGGAGCGCTGCAGACCAACCTGCCGGTAGGATTCATCATGGGCGAACTGGATAAGCATGCACCGTTGGACAAGAACTTGAGCCAGGCATGCCTGCCCGACAGAGCCGGTGTATACCTGATGCAACAGGTAGCCCACATGGGCATGTACGAGCAGCCGCAACAGCTGGCCACCCACATCGCAGATTTTTATGATTGGGCTACTTCGGCCTGAGTTGTAGCGCCTGTATCCGACTCCTTGGGTGCAGCAGGGTCATCCTTGCGGAAAAACCGCTTCTGACCCAGTAAAATGATGAACACACCAATGGTGATGTAGCTATCTGCCAGGTTGAATACCGGTCTGAAAAAGAAGATCTCACGACCACCCAGCAATGGCAGCCATTCCGGCCAATACACGTCGTAAATAATGGGAAAGAAGAACATGTCCACCACCTTGCCTTGCAGCAGTGGCGCATAACCGCCACCTTCCGGCAAAAAGGTAGCTACCTGAATGTTGGGCCACGGACTGGCACTGAACAGGACACCATAAAAAACGCTGTCAATAATATTACCGATGGCACCGGACAGAATGAGGGTCATGCTGGCAATCATTCCCCAGTGTGCTTTTTGCTGTATCAGCCGGCGCAGGTATATGCCGATGAACACAACGGCCGCAATTCGAAACAGCGTCAGCAGCACCTTACCGGTTGCACCGCCAAAGGCCAATCCGAAGGCCATACCCTCGTTTTCAATGAAGTGGATGCGAAACCAGGATTGACCCAGCACCAGGAATTCCTCCGTCAGGTACATGTTGGTCTTGATCCAGAACTTGAGGATCTGATCGAGCAGGAGTGCCACCATTACCGTGGCCGGCACCCAGTATGTACGCAGGAATCTCATTTACGATCCTTGGCCATCTTGGCCTCGATGCTCAGGGTAGCATGTGGTACGGCACGCAGTCGCTCCTTGGAGATCAGCTTACCTGTCTCCCGGCAAATGCCATACGTCTTGTTCTCGATGCGAATCATGGCATTCTCCAGGTGCTTGATGAACTGTATCTGGCGGGATGCCATCTGCGTCAGGTATTCCTTTTCCATACTGTCCACGCCATCTTCAATACCGTTGAACTTGTTCACCGTATCGTTGGCAGCGTTGTCGCTATTGCTGATCTGCTCCTGCAGATATTTCAGCTCGTCGCGCGCTGAGTCCAGCTTCTTGGAGATGATCTCTTTGAATTCCTGTAATTCTTCGTCGCTGTAGCGGGTTTTATTGGTGTTTTCGGTGCTCATGCTACAATTTTTATAATGTTACAACTTGCAGGCGTACCGGTACATCATTGATGTCTACGGTATCACCGGACGACAGCGCATCCACTACTTCCAGTGTGGCAGCCAGTGTTTCCGCGCAAATATAATGGTTAAACTCATTGAGGGCGCCATCGAGGAAAGATTGGCGCTCTATGGTGATATGTATTCTGTCTGTTACGTTGAAATCTTTCTCTTTGCGTAACCGCTGTATGCGGTTCACAAGTTCCCTTGCATTGCCTTCATTCAACAGATTGTCGGTAATGGTGATGTCGAGGGCAACGGTGAGGGGGCCTTCGTTGGCCACCAACCATCCGGGTATGTCTTCGGAAGTAATCTCCACCTCACTCCGCTGGATGCGCACTTCCTCGCCCTGCAGGCTGAAGTCGTAATATCCCTGATGCTCCAGTTGTCGGATCTGCTCCTGCGAAAACTGCTGCAAGGCTTGCGACAATGGCTTCATGAGGCCTCCTAGGCGGGATCCGAGTTGCTTGAAGTCGGGTCTGATTCGCTTCTTGATGACGCCTGCCGTATCGGTGAGGTACTCGATCTCCTTCACGTTGACCTCAGACAATATCAGGTCTTCCACCTGCGCCACCTGCTGCCTGAAACGGTCGTCCAGCACCGGGATCATCATCCGCGCCAAGGGTTGGCGCACCTTGATGTTCTCCTTCTTGCGCAGCGACAGCACCATAGAAGAGAAATCCTGTGCCAGCTGCATCCGCTCCTCCAGGTCAGTATCGATTACTGCTTCGTCTACCTGTGGGAAGTGGGCCAGATGTACCGACTCTGCCTCATGCCTGCCTGATGCGGCGTTGAGATCGCTGAACAGCCTGTCGGCAAAGAAGGGTGATATCGGCGACATCAACATAGACACCACTTCCAGACAGGAGTACAACGTCTGATAAGCAGCCACTTTGTCTTCATTATACTGACCTTTCCAGAAGCGACGGCGGCACAAACGCACATACCAGTTGGATAAATGATCATTTACGAAGGTTTGAATGGCGCGTGCTGCACGGGTTGGCTCGTACGCATCGTAGGCGGCATCCACCTCTTTGATGAGCGAATGCAGCAGGGAAATGATCCACCTGTCGATCTCCGGCCGGTCAGCTACCGGCACCTCCTGCTCCTGATAGGTAAACCCGTCGATGTTGGCATAGAGTGCAAAGAAGGAATAGGTATTGAAAAGAGTTCCAAAGAATTTCCGCTTCACCTCTTCGATGCCCTTCTCATCGAACTTCAGGTTGTCCCATGGCTGTGAGTTGGCAATCATATACCAGCGGGTAGCGTCGGCGCCATGTTGTGCAATGGTGGTAAAAGGGTCAACGGCATTGCCCAAACGTTTCGACATCTTGTTGCCGTTCTTATCCAATACCAGTCCGTTGCTCACCACGTTCTTGAAGGCCACGTCGTCGAACAACATCACGGCCAGGGCATGCAGCGTAAAGAACCAGCCGCGGGTTTGGTCAACCCCTTCTGCGATGAAGTCCGCCGGGAACGAGGCTTTGAAGATATCTGCATGCTCGAATGGATAATGCCACTGCGCATAGGGCATAGCACCCGAGTCAAACCATACGTCTATCAGATCAGGCTCGCGGTACATGCGCTTACCGGTAGGTGACACCAGCACGATGTCGTCTACGTAGGGCCGGTGCAGATCGAAGTCGTCTGCCAGCGGGGCATCCATTACCCCTGCCGCCACGGCTTTGTCCACCTCCTGCTTTAGCTGTGCTACCGAGCCGATGCAAATCACCTCGTTATCATCCCAATTGTCTTCCGTGATGCCCTCGCTGACCCAGATGGGAAGGGGCGTGCCCCAGTAACGGCTGCGGCTCAGGTTCCAGTCTACCAGGTTTTCCAGCCAGTTGCCAAAGCGACCTGTACCGGTGAACTCCGGCTTCCAGTTGATAGTCTTGTTCAACGCAACCATCCGCTCCTTCAGTGCTGTGGTGCGGATGAACCAGGAATCCAATGGATAGTAAATGATGGGTTTGTCTGTACGCCAGCAATGCGGGTAGCTGTGTTCGTACTTTTCAATCTTGAAAGCCCTGTTGCGCTGCTTCAGCAAAACGGCTATGTCTACATCCACAGACACGTAATCGGGATCGTCCGTATAGTTCTTCACGTACCGACCGGCAAAATCGGTGACGGCATCCACGAATTTTCCCTGCCGGTCTACCAGTGTCAAGGAGCCAATGCCATTTTCACGAGCCACCTTCATGTCGTCGGCGCCGAAACTGGGAGCTGTGTGTACAATACCTGTTCCGTCTTCTGTAGTTACGAAGTCTCCGGTTATCACTACAAAGGCGTCACCATCTGCCGGCTGTGCATATGGGAGTAGTTGCTCATAGCGCATACCGGCCAGCTCCCGCCCCATCTTGCGGTCTACCACCGCAAACGGCACCGGCTTCTCGCCCGGCTGCCAATTGTCTACGCCGGCCGGTTCAACTGCCACAAAACCTGCCTTCCCATTGAAATATCGCTCATACAGTGCTGCCGCCACCCATACCTTGCCCCGCTGATCGGTGTACGGATTGTAGGAATCCACCAACACGTATTCGATAGCCGGACCTACTGTTAGTGCGGTGTTGGAGGGCAGTGTCCACGGCGTAGTGGTCCATGCCAGCAGGTACTCATCTTCTTTATCCGCTACTTTGAACTGTGCCACCATGGACGTGTCTTTTACGTCGCGGTAGCAGCCGGGCAGGTTCAGCTCATGTGAGCTCAAACCGGTACCTGCAGCCGGAGAGAATGGCTGTATGGTATAGCCCTTGTAGAGGAGCCCCTTCTTATACAGGGTGTGCAGCAGGTTCCACAGGGTCTCAATGTAATCGTTCTCAAAGGTGATGTAAGGATTGTCAAGGTCTACCCAATAGCCCATCTTCCGGGTTAGGTCGTCCCAGGAGTCCTTGTACCGCATCACCTCCTTACGGCAGGCAGCGTTGTACTCGGCAATAGAGATGGTTTTTCCGATGTCCTCCTTAGTGATGCCCAGCAGTTTCTCAACACCCAACTCTACCGGCAAGCCGTGTGTATCCCATCCGCCCTTGCGCTTCACCTGAAAGCCTTTCAGCGTTTTGTATCGACAAAACAGGTCCTTGATGGTGCGCGACAATACGTGGTGAATACCGGGCATGCCGTTGGCGCTGGGTGGCCCCTCATAAAATACGAAGGCAGGGCGTCCTTCCCTGCTGCTTACACTTTGGTGGAAAATATCATGTTCGTCCCAGTAGGCCAGCACCTCCTTGTCCACCTGCGGGAGATGAAGCTGCTCATGCTGCCTATAGCGGGCGTTCTTGTTGTTCATGGTCGAAATCCAGTTTATCGAAGTCTATGTCCTCTTCTTCGTTGTACACATCGGTCAGCACCTCGTTACGCACCGCCCGACGGTCTTCCCATCGCTTCACCGATACCAGCAGCGCCGGCAGGAACACCAGGTTGCTGAGCATAGCTACCACCAGGGTGATGGAGGTGAGCCGTCCCAGGTTGGCTGTGCCATCGAACTCCGACCCGGTAAACACGATAAATCCGAAGAACAAGATCAGTGAGGTATAAATCATGCTGACACCGGTTTCGCGCAGCGACACACGCACTGTCTTTACGATGTCCCAGTTGTGCCACATCAGCTCCTGCCTGTACTTAGCCAGAAAGTGGATGGTGTAGTCCACCGAAATACCGAATGCGACAGAAAAGATCAGCACCGTTGATGGCTTCAGGGGAATATCGAAAAAGCCCATGATGCCCGCCGTTACCAGCAACGGGAAGATGTTGGGCGCCAACGACAACAGCAGCATCCGCAGCGAGCGGAACAGGTAGGCCATTATCAGTGCAATCAGGATGAATGCCAGCCCAACAGAGTACACCAGCCCGTCAATCAAAAAGTTGAAGCCCTCAATCGCAATGATGCTGGTGCCGGTAAGTTGTACGTCATAGTCTTCCGGAGGAAAGATGGAATCGATGATAGGCTGTATGTCAGCCAGCAGCTTCGGCAGGCTGTCTGACCCGATATCAGCCATGCGGTAGCTGATTCGGGCTACCCGGGCTGAAGAGTCCGTAAACCGGATGCTCAGGTCTGCGGCCGTATCTACCTGGAACTTTCTGAGGTAGCTGCGCATGGCAGGGTTTTGACTCAGCTCGAAGCCTGTAGGCAGCCGATAATATTTGGGGTTGCCGTTGTAGTAGGATTGCACCAGAAACTTGTACCCTTCTGCCAATGACAGCGGCCTGCTGAATACCGGGTACAGTGCCAGCGAATCCTCCAGCTCTACCAGCTTCGCCATCGTGGTGCGATCGGTAGCACCCTTGTCTTTGCGGGTGTCAACCGTAATCTCGAAGGGCATGATTCCGGAGAACTGCTGCTCAAAGAACTTCAGGTCTTTGTACACCTTGGAGCTCTTGGACACATCGTCAAGGATGTATCCTTCTGCCTTCAACTGTACCAAACCGATGATAGCAAACACTAAGCCGACGCCAAATATCAGGTACACGATGCGGCGATGCGACAGCGCCCACACCTCCAAGAAGTCCAGAATCCGCAGCAGCACTTTGTTGTCCAGGTGCAGCAACTGCCGGGTTTTCGGCTCAGGCAGGTAGCTGAACATCACCGGAATCAGGATGACCGAAATCAGGAAGGTAGCCAATATGTTCAGGAAAGCAACGATGCCGAACTCGTCCAGCATCTTGGTGTCGGTAAAATAGAATACCCCGAAGCCGATGGCGGTGGTAAGGTTGGTGAAGAGGGTCACGAGACCGATCTTGGAGATGGTACGGGCCAGCGCTTTCTGTTTGTTGCCATGCTTGCGGTACTCGCTGTGGTACTTGTTGATCATGTACACACAGTTGGGGATACCGATAACGACGATCAGCGTGGGCAATAGCCCGGTGAGGATCGTGATCTTATACCCTAGAATAACCAGCGTTCCCAGCGACCAAACCGCTCCAAACACCACCACTATGAGCGGCAGCACAACGGCATACACGTTGCGGAAGAGGAACAGCAGCAATCCTGCCAGCACAACCATGGCAAACAGCAGGAACATCCTGAGCTCGCGGCTGATTGTGGTCATGTTGTAGGTACGCAGGTAAGGCAATCCGCTGTAGTGCATGACCTCGTCATGTTGCTCGCCAAACTTGTCACCCAGCGCCACAATGGTATCCACTATGCCGAGGCGGTCTTTGGAGTCGAGTTTCTTTCGGTTGAAGGTGATGGCCAGTATGGTGGCCTTGGTGTCGGGGTTGTACAGGAAGTGGCGATAGAAGGGCAGGTCGTTGATGCGCTGCTCGAAACTGTCTGCCGCTGCCTGCGAGGCGAGTGGCCCATCGAGGAACGATCTGATGACGGGACTGCGGGTGGCTGTATCCTTCACCACTTCAAAGGCATGGGTGATAGACAACACCGCCTCGATACCATCGATAGCCAGGATGTCGTCTCCAAGCTGCTTCCAGGCATTCAGGAACTCCACGTCGAACAATGCCCTGGATTGCATGCCGATGGTCATCACGTTGCCATCTTCACCGAAGGTTTCGCGAAAGGCCTTGAATGCTATGTATTTCGGATCATCTTCGGGTACAATCTTGGCAAAATCGTAGGTCAGCTGAATATCTTTCGCCTCCCAGGCCATGAAGCCGGTGAAACCAAACAGTCCGAGCAGCAGCAACAGTCTGTATCTAAGGACGTATATGGCGATGGTCTCCCACATGATTTAGCAGGCGCAAAGATAGACAAAACCCCCTGAAAAGCAGCCTCACTATCAAGATTTACAGGGCTTTGCGACAATCAGAGAGCCGCTCCTGCCATGCAACGGAATCGAGTTGGCATACGTCTATCCTAACCACACGATCAACCCTCTTGTTTACACTACCTTTGTACAATGACCAGAATCATCGTCCTGCTCATATTGCATGTTTCGCTCCTGCCCAATCTGTGGAGCCAGGCACAGCCAGTATCTACCATCATCGGCAGCTGGACAGACCTCCTCAACTACCGCAACACGGTAGGTGTAGCCGTTAGCGATTCCATGGTATTTTGCGCCAGCCGACAGGCGTTGTACACCTACTCCCTGTCCGACTTCAACATCCGCAAACTCAGCAAAGCCAACGGCCTCAGCGACATCAGCGACGTAAGCAGCACCCTGCAGACAAGAATTGCCTACCACCGGCAACTCGACCTGCTGCTGATTGCCTACACCAACGGCAACCTGGATCTGCTGCAAAACGGCAAGGTCTACAACATCCCCGACATCAAAGCCGCACTGATTACCGGCGAAAAGCGCATCAACCATATCCACTTCCAGGGCGACCTCGCCTATCTGAGTACTACCTTCGGGGTGGTGGTGGTAGACCTGGTGAAGCGGGAAATCAAGGACACCTACCGCATAGGGCCTGCCGGCTCGCCGGTGCCTGTGCTGGCAGTGACTACCTCCACCGACTCCATCTATGCCGCCTCTGCTGCCGGCCTGTTCCATGCCAGCCTGGCCCCCGGCATCAACCTACTGAACTTTGCCAACTGGCAAGCCGACACGGGCCGCGGACTACCGGCATCACCTGTCCGGGAAGTGATCACCTTTCAGGGTGACATCTATGCCGCCATCGACACGGTGGTGTATCGCCTGAAGCCCGGTGGGACCTGGCAAACATGGTACAGCCCGGGAAATTGGCAAATCATCGACCTGTCAGCATCGGGGCCACACCTCATGACTTTGGAGATCATCCCCGGCAGCGGCGTTTTTCCTGATGATGCGCGGGTGGGTCGGTTATCCAGCAACAAATTCGACTATCCCATTGGCAAGGACCTGCTTACCATCCCCCGGCAGGTAGAAGAGAGTACTAATGGCGATATCTGGGTGGCGGATTTCGCCGAAGGGCTCATCAAGTTCACCCCGGCCGGCAGTGCCTACCTGTATCCCCAAGGCCCCGCCAGCTCGGCAGTATACGACATGACCATACAGGATGGTGTGTTATGGGCAGCACCCGGCGGTGTTGATGATGCCTTCGGATATACCTTCAACCGCGATGGCATCTTTTCCTACAACTCGGAAGGGTATTGGTACACCTATAATCAGTTCAACAACCCACCCTTGTCGGATTACCTGGATCTCATTGTCGCCAAGTCCGACCCACTAACCGGTCGCATCTGGTTTGGATCGTACTGGGGTGGACTTATCCGCTACGAAAACACGCAATTTACCTATTACAACAAGGACAACTCCAGTCTGCAAGCACCTACCGGCGACCCCAACCGAACCACCGTGAGCGGTATAGCCACCGATGGCGACGGCAATGCATGGGTAGCCAACAACCTGGTGTCCAAACCGCTGTCTGTGTTTACACCCGACGGCAAGAGCCAGGCATTCAGCTTTCCCGGTGGCATCACCCAAGCCTCTGATATCGTTGTTGACGACTTTGGACAGAAGTGGATCGTAGCTGCCCGCAACAGCAGTGTGGGTATGGTAGTGTACGATAGTGGAGACGATCCGCTGTCTACCTCAGACGACCAGGCGCGACTGGTGACCTCCGTCCCCGGCAACGGCAACCTCCACACCAACGAAGTAACCACACTGGCCGTGGATGCCGACGGCGAGCTGTGGATCGGCACCACAGAAGGCATCACGGTGATCTATACTCCCGGCGCCGCATTCACCTCCGGCAACATCGACGCCAATCGCATACTGGTAGAGGAAGATGGCGAGTTCAACTACCTGCTGGAATCTGAATACATCAACTGCATTGCTGTAGATGGCGCCAACCGCAAATGGATAGGCACCAACAATGGCGCATTCCTGATGAGTGCCGACGGGCGCACACAGGTATTGTTCGTCAACGAGGCCAACAGCCCGCTGTTGTCCAACACTGTGCTGGACATAGAGATAGATCCCACCACGGGCACCGTGTATTTTGGCACCAGCAGAGGTATGATAGCCTACCGGGGCTCCGCTACACAAGGCCCCGAAACAGGAACAGGATGCCGCATCTATCCCAACCCCGTACGTGAAACCTACAGTGGCCCCATCACCATAGACGGCGTAATCAACAATGCCAACGTAAAGATTACCGATGTCGGTGGCATGATGGTTTGGGAAACCACCGCTCAAGGTGGTCGGGTAATCTGGGATGGCAACAACTACAATGGCGAGCGGGCTCGTACCGGCATCTACCTGGTTTTCATCTCCAACCCCGACGGCAGCAGCACTGATGTGTGCAAGCTGATGCTGGTCAACTGAACCCGATAGCATGCTGGTTTCCACGAAAGGAATAGTGCTGCGCCAGGTGAAGTATGGAGATACCAGCCTTATCTGTACCCTGTTTACCGCTGAGTTGGGTGTACAATCCTACATCATCAATGGTGCCCGCAGTGCCCGGGGTGCAGCCAAAGCCAACATGCTTCGGCCCATGTCCCTGCTGCAACTGGTGGTATACCACAAAGATGGCAAACAGCTGCAGCGCATCCGCGAGATGTCATTCGATTACCTGTATCAGACACTGCTGTTCGATGTGGTTAAAGGTGCCGTCGGCCTGTTCCTGATAGAGGTATTGAGCAAGGTGCTGAAGGAGGAGGGCGAAAGCCATCACTTGTATGATTGGGTGAGTAACGTGTTCGTCCGGCTCGACAAACTGGACACCTCGTTGGCACTGTATCCGCACTCCGTATTACTCGAGCTGGCCGGTCAGTTAGGCTTTGGCCTGCAACCACAGGAGCCCGGACAGCCGTGGTTCGATATGCAGGAGGGCGTATTTGTGGACACCCAGCCATTGCATCCCAACTTCATCAGCGGACCTACAGCGCAGCTGCTGGCCAACCTGCTGGCTACTGATGAGGCCTGGGAAACAGCCCATGCCCCCTCCTCAGTCCGCAGGGCCTTGCTCGGCGATCTGCTTCGCTACTTCGAACTACATGTGGAAGGCTTCCCCCGCATTCATGCACATGCCATCCTGGAGAGTGTGTTCCGCTGAACTTTCAGCCATAGATCTCCAAGTGGATGGATGAGGCAGGATATCCCATGGCCGCCAGCCGCTCCCGTGCTTCATCGATCATGTTCTTCCAGCCACACAGATAGAAATGTGCCGGTCTTTTATCCGCATACAACGCTTCATAGACGGGATGCACATATCCATTGAGACCTGTCCAACTGTCGGATTCCTCTCGCGACAACGTGGGATGATAGCTGAACTGCGGCAGCGACTGCGACAACTCTTCCATCTCATGTCCAAACAGGATGTCCTGCTGATAGCGGGTGCCATAGATCAGGTGTATAGCAGGTGTATCTGCTCGGCGTCGCAGCAAATCCCACAGCATACTGCGGAAGGGTGCTATTCCTGTTCCGGTGCAGATGAAGCAGATCTCCTGATCAGTTGGCTCGGGAAGCGTGAATCGGCCCAGAGGCCCCATCAGCATCACCTCCGTACCTACCGTAGCTTCCTCAAACAGGTAGCGGGTGCCCTTGCCTCCTTCAACCTGCACGATAACCAGCTCAATGATGCCATCACCGGCCGGAGCCGAAGCTATCGAGTAGCTGCGCCAACGGTCTTTGGGCTTGTCGCCAATGGGTAGGTCGAGGGTTACAAACTGGCCGGCAGTGAATGGAAAGCCGTCAGCATCGTCCACTTGAAAGGTGAACAGTCGGGTAGCCGGCGCTACCTGTTCCACCCGGATGATACGGCTTTGTAGGAAAGTACGGGACATACTTAAATGTACATAAATCCACGGTTACAAACGATGATTGTAACTTGCAATTCCAAATTCCCACTATACATGAAGCGAAGGCATGTTTTGTTATTGATAGGGATGGTGGCGGTAGTGGCGCTCTGGTGGTGGCGCACCCCACTGCTGCGGCAAATAGGGACGGTACTGATTGTACAGGATGTGCTGGAAGAAGCCGACGTCATCATCGTGCTGGCAGGGCAGCCGATCGACCGTGCCGGCCATGCAGCTACCTTATACCGGCAGGGACTGGCACCCCAACTCATCTGCACCGGCGGCGCAGTACCGCCCGATTTCGAAGCCATTGACGTCACCCTGGTAGAGAGCGACATCACCAAGTGGCGACTTACACAACTGGGTGTGCCCGATGCTGCCATTACTCAGGTATGCTATGCCACCAGTACGGCCGAGGAAGCTGACACACTCGCCCGCATTGCCGTGGAGATGGGTCTGCGCAGCTGCATCGTCGTCACCAACGCCTTCCACAGCAGGCGGGTAAAGAAGGTGTTTCGAAAAGCATTTCGTGATACCGGCGTACGGCTTATGGTGGCGCCGGCACCCTCCTCACAGTATGACGAACAGGAATGGTGGAAGTACGAGCATGGCCTGCTGGCCGTCAACAATGAATACGTAAAGCTGCTGTACTACCTGCTGAAAGGCTACCTCTAATCTTCCCACATAAGGGATTCGATGAAGTGGTCTACATCGTAGCTGATGTAATCGATCACCGGCGCCAACGAGTCATAATCCGGGGCAACATCAAAGTACAACGCTCCCCGCAACCAGTGGGCAGTAGTATCCGTTACAAAGAATTGCAGTGCTGAAGCCGCATCACCACCAACCTTGTACACCACCCCAAACACCCGATTAGGTGTTTCTACATACACCGGCTCTATGTAGTCGGCACGTTTGGTGTGCTCATAGGTAAGCCTGTACGCGTCGTCGCGCAACTTATTGAGGGTGTATGACCCGCTGAGTGCCTTGTAGCTCAGGTAAATGGTGGCCCCGTAGTTGGGGTAATACAGATTATACCAGCAGTCACCGGATTGTGTGGTGCTGAACAACTGCGTGTCGCGCTGAATCGTCACATAGTCCAGCCGCTGAAAGGTAAACGGACAGCCTTCCAGTGAATCCGATACATATTGCTTGGGTGGTAGTTCGACACGGGGATATTCCTTGGGTCGCGGGCCATATTCTGCCGTACAAGCTGCCAGCAACAGCCAACCCATAACAACAATCCATTTAGTCATGAGTACCTGTTTTGGGCAGTTCTATCCTTACTTTCTGTATCCGCCTGCGGGTAACGGCCACCACCTCAAAACGATAGCCATCAAGCGAGATGGAATCGCCAACTACGGGCATCTTCTGGAATACTTCCAGCAGCAACCCGGCAAGCGAGTCTGAATCGCCACGTTCTTCTTCCCACTGATCAGCGCGCAAGCCAAGCAGCTTCATCATATCGTTCAGCTGAATCTTCCCTTCAAACACATAGGTATTGTCGTCCAGTCGCTCATAAGGCAACTTTTCCTGCTCATCATATTCATCATTGATCTCCCCTATGATTTCCTCCATGATATCCTCCAGCGTGATGATGCCGGAAGTGCCCCCATATTCATCAACGGCAATGGCCAGATGGATATGCCGCTGCTGGAACTCCTGCAGGAGTCGCTCTATCTTCTTGGCCTCAGGCACAAAGAAGGCAGGCCGCAGCAATACCCGCCAGTCGAAGTTGTCCGCCTCATTGAGATACTTCAGCAAGTCTTTGGCGTAGAGCACCCCCTCCATTTGGTCCAGATTGTCGCGATACACCGGAATCCGTGAAAATCCACTATCCAGCACGATGGCGAACACTTCGCGGAAGGTGCTGTCGGTGTCGATGGCCACGATATCCATGCGTGGCTGCATGATTTGTTTGACAGTAATGTCACCAAACTTCACAATGCCCTTCAGGATATCTTTCTCCGCCTCAGAAGTTCCTTTGTCGGTAGCCAGATCTATGGCGTGGTCTACTTCCTCCCTGGATACCTGCTTCATGGCACGGCTACCAAGGCGCTGCTCCAGCACCCGTGTGCTGCTCACCAGCAGCATGGCTAACGGGCGAAACAGGGATCGCAGCACCAGCAAAGGACCTGCCATGGCCAGCGCAAAATTCACGTTGTGGTGGTTGGCATACACCTTTGGCACCACCTCTCCCAACAATACAATCACGAATGTGACCAACACTACCTCCACCGCAAACTGCACCAAGGCAGCATCACCAAAGGTGAAAGTGCGCGAGATGATGAAGTACGACAGAATGACGATGGATATGTTGAACAAGTTGTTGGCAATCAAGATGGTCGCCAACAGCAAACGAGGTCTCTCCAGCAGCTGCATCAGGCGCTTCGTGCGCTTTTCCTGCATGTTGAGGGTGGTAAGTACCGGCTTACCCAACGAGAAGAATGCCACTTCCGATCCGGATATGAGTGCCGATCCCAGGAGTAACAATAACAAGATAGCCGCTGCTGCCAGTGCATCGGGGTGGGGTGTGAAACTGATGGAGGCCAGGAGCTGATCAAGCCCCCATTGATGATACTCCCCTTCTGCGTTACTTTCCAAAACTGCTGAATTTGGTTCAACCATCAACCTGCCTTAAAAAGGCAGGTCATCTTCGTCGCTGGACATAGACCTGGGGGCTGGTGGGGGAGGCATATGGCTTGCAGCAGACCCATCAGCACCGGCAGAACTGTTGCCAGACCCTTTCGGTGACAGCATGTTCATACTGTCAGCCACTATTTCGGTGATGTAGCGATCGTTGCCTTCCTTATCCTGATAGGATCGTGTCTTGATTTTTCCTTCGATGTACACAAGGTCACCTTTGTGCAGAAACTTTTCTGCCACTTCGGCAAGACCTCTCCACAGCACTACATTGTGCCAGTCGGTGATTTCCTTCTTTTCGTTGGTGGTTCTGTCGCGATAGGCTTCGGAAGTAGCAACAGAGAATGAAGCCTTCTTGATTCCATTGCCAATGTCGACTACCTCGGGATCCTTGCCCAATCGGCCGACCAAAATCACTTTGTTTACCATGGTACTTTGGTGGTTAGAATGTGGGGTAATTTTTTTATCGAAATAAATATAGTGCATTATCCGACAGATACCAATTGAGTAACCGCGGGAAGGCGAAAGTAGCCATTTTTTGACTGTCTGTGCTGATGAACTGATCCGATTGGACAGGCGATCCTTCTACCACATATATGTGTCCATAGACTTCCTGATGGGTTAGCAGCTGGCGGAACACTCTTCCTACCGGCGTCAACGCCATGTGTTCCGACAGCCAGCCAGCCTCACTGGCCGCCTGCCGCACTTCCTGCTCCGCCAGTGGATGCGGGGCCTCAATCATGGGAAACTCATGCAGCCCCTGCCAAATGTCCTTGGCTTGTCGCTTTACCAGGTAGCGGCGATCACCATCCCGGAAGTCCAGATAGTGGAAGTGCCGGATCTTTCGCACCATCTGCTTGGATTTGACGGGTAGTACGGACACTAAGTCCTGCGATAGAGCCAGGCACTGCGAATGAAGCGGACAGGTAGTGCACGCAGGAGCAGATGGCGTGCATACCGTTGCGCCAAAATCCATCATGGCCTGATTGAAGGCAGCAGGATCCGGAGAGTAGAGCAAGTTTGTCGCCAGTTCTGCAAACTGCTGCTTACCCCCAGTGGAGTCGATAGGTGTGTCTACTCCGAAAAACCTGGACAAGATGCGATACACATTGCCATCCACTACCGGAATGGCCTCCCCAAAGGCAAATGAGGCAATTGCTGCAGCCGTGTAGGGACCCACTCCTTTCAGCTGTAGCCAGCCGGCAGCGGTATCAGGGAATCTGCCTCCATGGGCATAGGCTATTGTTTTTGCTGCAGCATGCAGGTTGCGGGCACGGGAATAATAGCCCAGCCCTTCCCACATCTTCATCACCTCATCTTCTGCCGCATCTGCCAGGTGCTGTACCGTAGGAAACGCCTCCAGAAATCGCTCGTAATACTTCATCCCCTGCGCCACGCGGGTCTGCTGCAGTATCACCTCACTCAGCCAGATTCGGTATGGATCCTTCTCGCCCTTCCAGGGCATCTCCCTGTGATTGTGGTGCTCATGCCACGCCATCAACGCACCGGTAAACCAATTCTCCCTTCCCATGGTAGCATCAATGACGGTAAGGGGCTTATTGTTTTACGATCTGCTCTACAAACAAACGCTGTCCATCTGCCGTAACCGCCTCCAGCCAATATGCGCCGGCAGGCAAATGTCCTATCCGACAGCTGAACTGCTGCGTGCCGGCACGGACAACATCCTCTACCAACACATCTGCCAGCTGCCCGGACTGACCGAGCAATCGGAACGTGATGCGGGCAGGGTTATCCAACCGAAACGATACCGTCACCCGGTCGGAAGAAGGGTTGGGAAACAATTCTACAGGCACAGGAGGCGCAATGGATGCCTGCCCGATGGGAGTAGGACGCTGCAGGGAGGCAATCCAGCTGTAGTGTACGTTGGATCGTCCATAGGATCCTACTGCCCACACCACCCCGGGTTCATCATATTTGGGTTGAATGCCGGAATAATCGCCCCATCGCTCTACAGAACTCAGGAGTATGTCCACTCCCGTAATGCCTTCCCTGAGGGAGATCAGATCGGAATAGCCGCCAATGCCATCGACATACAGCCCCGTAAAACCACTGAAAACAGTACTGGCTGACTTGTTCATGGTGATGATGGCACTATGATCTGTAGGTGAAGTGCCACAATAGGCAATGTTGGGATAGGCAAGGTCCAGCAGGGTGTCGCCAATGATTTGCAGACTTACAGCAGGAGAAGGAGATGAAACATGAGTGATGACCCCATGATAGACGCCGGCCTTTCCGGTTGCGAAAACATGCGTGTTCCCCACAAACTGTATGGTATCCCGATGCAGGAAGCCCCCAAGAATCCGGGTATCGTTGGTGTCGAACGTATCGGCAACGGGCTGCATGGCTCCGGGAGGGAGTCCATACCGTTGGTTGGCTGTCAGCGCTTGTATGCTGAGCTGCCCGCCGTTGGCGATCGTGTTGTCCATATAAAAGAGAAAGAGGGTGTCGTTCTCGGTATGCAGATTGCGGTTGCTCAGGAAATACATGCCCGGCCCATATAAACCATTGCCCCCTTGTATCGGCGTTATGTTGAAGAATGGCTCGCCCTGATAGGTAAGCCCTGCCAGGTAGCGGGAACGAAGCGTGTCGTTGGCATACCCATCATACTTGTTGATCTGCCATATGGTACTCTCCACAAATCCGTTGTTGTTCACAGAACCGTTGGTAAAGGTGTTGAAGGTGAGAAACAGTTCATCGGTGGACAGGCCTATGTTCGGATAGTCGGACCACGTGTTGTTGGTCAGCGGATTGCCCGGCAAGCCATACAGATACCACTCCCCCAGTGGATCGTTGGTGGCACTGAAAGCCAGGATGATACGACTGGTAGTGTCCAGATTGCCATTGAGGTACACCATTACAAAGCGGTCCTCAGCAGGGTCGTACACCACCTTGGGGTCATACTTGAACTCCGGGAATCCCAACGAGTCGGCAAACACAGCTAAAGAAGCGCTTTTAACCACCCGCTCTGTATTGGCATCATAGAAGAAGATGATGGAGTTGATGACTGAAACCAGCATGCCGCTGTTGGAGATAGCCAGGTCATTGTCGTTGGGAGTGCGGAAGTTGAACTGATTTCCCGCAAAGGAAGCCAGAATTTGAGGCTGTGGGGCTGTGCCCAGCTGTACGGCATCCTGACTCCGTTGTTCAGATAGTTGCTCCACATGGTGTTTGCGGACACCGCCTGTAGGCGAAACGGTTTCCAATGTTTGCAGCACCGGAGCATAATCCTGCTGAATGGACTGTACTTCCACCCGTGCCTGCGGCGGTATAATAATGTGCTTGTATTCCTGTGCCGTGATATTCAGGACTATCAAGGTGCTACTTATCCAAAGTATCCAATGTTTCATACTGTGCTGTTGCCTTAAAATTACAGATTGACAGGCATTTGAACCTACAGTAGCCGTCCGCTGCTTGCTATATGGCTCTAAATCAATGGATAATCCGTAAAAAATCGCTATTTATTCCTTCGCCATACCGAAAAAATTGTCGAAATTTGCAGCCTGTTTCGAGAAATCGAAGAAGGGGCCGCAAGGCAGAAGTGTGATCATAGATAGATTCAAATACTAAAATCCCAATGAGAAAAGCTGATTTGATTAATGACATTGCTGAGAAGACCGGAATCGCTAAGGTAGATGTGCTGGTGACCCTGGAGGCCTTTTTCAAAGAGGTAAAGGAGTCATTGTCTACCGGTGAAAACGTATACATCCGCGGCTTCGGCAGTTTTGTTACAAAGAAGAGAGCCAAGAAGATTGGTCGGAATATCAAGAAGAATGTGGCTATTGAAATACCGGAGCATTTCATCCCGGCATTCAAGCCATCCAAAGTTTTTGTCGACATGGTGAAGCACAACGGAGTAGGGGTGTTTCATGATGAAGAAGAAGAATAAAATACTGCTTGCTGATGGGTAGGAAACAATGGTGGCTGATCGTCATCGGAGTCATATTGGTTGTCGCTCTGTTTGTGTTGCGCAATCAACCACACCAGACCACTGCCATTGACGCCTTTCTGCAACAAGCCAAAGACTCTCTGAGCACCGACGCCTGGCAACAGGCAACACGTTTGGAATCCTTGCCTGAAGAGGTACAGACAGACAGTCTGATTTCTTTCTGGAAACAACAGGGAAATGCAGCGGCGACCGCTATTTATAGCTTGCAGTTGGCCAGACGCAATGACAGTAAGCCACAATGGCTGGCCGCCGGCAACGACCTGATGTCAGGTATTGGTTACGGCAGACAGCAAGGGTTGTCTGACAATCTGTTGTTCTACTTTTCCGAGGCGGCTTTTGAATGCTTCGACAGGGTATTGCAGCAAGACTCCACCGATGCAGATGCATCCATAGGCATGGCCATGGTGTACATCGAGGGTCGGGGGCAGGTGATGCCGGGTGTTCGCCTACTGCTGGATGTACTGCAACGGGACTCGCTCCATGTAGGAGCCAACCTGCGGCTGGGCAGACTCAGCATGGTGAACGGAGAGTATGGCAACGTCATCAAGCGCATGAAGAAGGTGCTGATGGTGGAGCCGGACAACGGTGAGGCCTACATCACTATCGCCAGTGCCTGGCAAGCACAAGGCATACCCGATTCCGCACGGGTTTACCTGGCAAAAAGCCTTCCTTTCCTGCCGGAAGGGGAAGTAAAAGCGGAAGCATTGAAACGATTGAACGAACTGTAAAATAAGTTACTATGCCTTGTGGTAAGAAACGTAAAAGACACAAGATTGCAACGCACAAGCGTAAGAAGCGTCTGCGTAAAGACAGACATAAGAAGAAGAAGTAAGCGGTAGCAGGCCCAGGCACCTTCACTCGGATTTCTTCTTTCATCATCAATCCTGTACAGGCATGGAAGCCGTGTACACAAAACTGTGATTGTGGAAAGAGAACTAATCATCAAAAGTGGGGAAGCCGGTGCTGAAATAGCCTTACTGGAAGACAAAGCGCTTGTTGAGTTTCATAAGGAGACTGCAGACAGTCAATACAAGGTAGGAGACATCTACCTTGGTGTGGTACAGAAAATCAATCCCGGACTGAATGCTGCCTTTGTAGATGTAGGACATCAAAAAGATGCCTTCCTGCATTATACAGACTTGGGACCCAACATCCGCTCATTGGTCAAGTTGACCAATGTGGCCAGGAATGGACAACGCCAGCAACGGCAGTTGGAAACCTTCCAATTTGAACCGCAAATCGTTAAGACGGGGAAGATCAACAATGCGATCTCCAAAAAGAACCCCGTTCTGGTTCAGATCCTGAAGGAGCCCATCTCCACCAAAGGACCACGGCTCACATGTGAAATCACATTGGCCGGCAGGTACCTCATTTTATCGCCTTTTGGCGATTCCATCGGTATTTCCAAACGGATATCGTCTGCTGACGAGCGCAAGAGACTGTTGCGCCTCGTAGAGAGCATTCGTCCCAAAAACTTCGGCGTGGTCATCCGCACCGTAGCGGAAGGACGCAGCGTAGCAGAATTGCACGAGGACCTGAAAACCCTCACCGACAAGTGGGAGCAAATCCTCGACAAGCTCCACAACCGTCGGCCGCCATCGCTCATCCTCAGCGAATTGGACAAGACTTCCGGTCTGGTACGTGATCTGCTGAATGAATCCTTCGCACGTGTGGTCACCGACGACAAGTTGATTGCCGCAGACCTCAAAACCTATATCGGTAAGATTGCCCCCGGCAAGGAAAACATCGTTCAGCACTATCAGGGGAAAGCGTCTCTGTTCGACACCTACGGCATCACCAAACAAATCAAGAGCTCCTTTGGCAAGTCGGTGACGATGAAGAGTGGCGCATACATCGTAATCGAACATACCGAAGCCCTCCACGTGGTTGATGTGAACAGCGGTTACAAGATTGGCACCCACAGCGATCAGGAAAGCAATGCGCTGAACGTAAACATGGAAGCCGCCCGGGAAATTGCCAGGCAGCTGCGTCTGCGCGACATTGGCGGCATCATCATCGTCGATTTCATCGACATGAAGAACCCCGCCAACAAGAAAACCCTGTTTCAGGTAATGCGCGATGCCATGGCCAACGATAAGGCACGGCATACCATTTTGCCCCCTAGCAAGTTCGGACTCATACAGATCACACGGCAGCGGGTAAGACCGGAAATCAGCATCTCCACACAGGAAGTGTGCCCCACCTGCCAAGGCACCGGCAAGATCGGCCCGGGCATATTGGTAGTGGATGAAATTGAGAGGGCGTTGGCCATGTTAATGACCACTGCACCGCCGGCAAAGCTTACATTACACGTACATCCGTTCATTGAAGCATTCCTGAAGCGTGGCATCCTGTCCCGGCAGGTAGGCTGGTTCCGGAAGTACAAGAAATGGATCCGCATCCAAAAAGACAACAACTACCAGATGGTAGAATTCCATTTCATGGATGGTGAAGGTGAAGAAATTTCACTGGAGAAGATGGAAGCAGCGGAAGGGTAAATCCCATCCACCAAGAAATACGAAGAGGGCACCAAAAGTGCCCTCTTTTTTGTTAGCAGCATGTGCTATTCTCTAGTGTGACACGTGGAGGCGCCATCAGATAGACCCAAAAGCAATTAGCGCAAGGCCTGTCTCCGGGACAGCCAATATCCGACACTCCAAACCTGTTTCCCGGCATAATTCTATTACATTCACATACATACGAGCAAGTCCAACAAACTGCAAGCAGAACTCCTGTACTACGGTCACGTTTGCACTAATCCTGTTATGGAATACAAAGCAATAGCCACCCAACTTCTTGCCATGAAAGAGGCCGACCTTGCATGCCGGCAACGGCTGATAGCTAATGGCCAGCTGCATGAAGGTTATAATGCGGAAATGGCCGCCATTCATGACAGGAACGCCTCTGCGCTGGAGGAGATCATCAACAAGATCGGGTATCCAACCACCAGCAAAGTAGGGAAGGAAGCCAGTGAAGCCGCCTGGCTGATTGTACAACATGCCATTGGCAGACCCTTGTTTATGAAAAAGTGCCTGATGGCTTTGCAAGCAGCTGCTACTGATGACCCATTGCTTGGGAACCATCTTGCCTACCTGTCCGACCGGATCGCTGTGCTGGAAGGCAAGCCACAGCTGTATGGTACTCAATTTGATTGGGACGAAGCCGGCCAACTAAGTCCATCCCCCATAGATGATCTGGCAGCGGTGAACCGCAGAAGAGCGGCTCTCGGATGGGAATCGCTGGAAGAACGAACTGCCGCCATCAGACAACAGGCGCTACAAGAAAATCAAAGCCCCCCATCAGACTTGCGACAGCGGAATCTTGAAATGGCAAAATGGAAGCAATCAGTTGGTTGGACTACCTGACCGTTGGCGTTATCGCCACACTCAATCCTGTTGATTTTTATTCCGCCTGCACCTGTCACTACAGTATTTCACCTCATCCCACACCTTTTCCCAATGTCCCCCGCTGGAAAAGCTGCATTAACACCAATATTTTATTTCCTAAACAACCAGACCTTGCCAAATCAAACTATTGTCTAAAATCATTAAAACTTGCTGTGGTTGCATGTTTTAATGATTGTTGATGTACCTTCGTACAATGCCAGCTTATACCCCAAGAAAACACTATTTGCAAAAACTGCTTGCCTACAAGGATAAAGACCTGATAAAAGTTATCACTGGGTTACGCAGATCTGGCAAGTCTACACTGTTGGCTCTTTACCGTGCCGAACTGGAAAAGAGTGGAATCTCTTCCGGACAAATCATCTCTCTCAACTTCGAGGAAATTGGCCTTCGTAAATATCTTTCCGATGTGGATGGTTTGTATAACTACATCATGCAATCAATAGACATTTCAAAGCCCTGCTATGTTGTTCTGGACGAAGTGCAAAACGTGGCAGACTTTGAACGACTGGTAGATGGCCTCTTCGTTACTCCAAACATAGATGTCTATATCACGGGATCCAACGCATTATTATTAAGTGGTGAACTGGCCACACTACTCAGTGGCAGATACATTGAGATTTCGATTTTACCGTTTTCCTTTTCGGAATATCTGGCGGCTAGAAACATTGATACGGACAAAGGACACCTTAACTATGAGGGTTTGTTTTTTGACTATGTGAATGAAACCTCGTTACCCGCCGGAATTTCTGTACGAGAGGCTGGCTACGACAAGGTGTACGAATACCTGGAGGCTATTTATAAAACCATCATCGAAAAAGACATCACACAACGACATAGAATCCATGATAAACGTGCTTTCAGCAATGTCGTAAAATATGTAGCATCTGCTATCGGCAAACCGCTTTCACCAGGTAATATCTCGAAAACCTTACAACAAGACGGGCAAAGCACACATAACACTACCGTTGAGAAATATCTGGACTATCTAGAAACCAGTTTTGTTTTTTACAAGGTCAACCGATTTGATCTGAAAGGAAGAAAACAATTGGCTACCCAAGAAAAATACTACCTGGTAGACCCTGGATTGCTACATGTACTGGTAGGTAAGGATAGGACAACAGACAGGGGAAGAATTCTGGAAAATGTAATTTTCCTTGAGCTACTGCGCAGGGGTAATAAAATATGGACAGGCACCAGCCGCCATAGTGAAGTCGATTTTGTTTGTAAGAATACTGCCGGCAATATTGAATACTATCAGGTGGCTTGGCAATTAACATCTGATGCTACTGCAGAGCGAGAGTTTGGGGCACTCGAAAAAATCAATGATAATTATCCGAAATACTTGCTCACAACAGACAACTTTACCCAAAACCACAAGGGTATACTTCATATCAATGTATTCAACTGGCTACTGAACAGATGATTGAATCAGGCATCCATCAATGAAATATCAAGTAATGGAAGTTGTTGCCATTGCAGTTCATGCCATACAGATTAAGGCCTATTCCGCCTGCACCTTTCACTGCAGTATTTCACCTCGTCCCACACCTTTTCCCATTTCTTGCGCCACGCAAAGGGCCGGCCACACACGGTACAGGTTTTTGTGGGCAGATGTGTTTTAGAATGGGTTTTGCCAGAACGCATTACGGGCTCCTTTTTTAACGTGTTTCGCAGTGATGGCCTTTGCAGCTCGTTTGCTCTCAGCCATGCCGGCCACACGCCACAATTGTGTGCGGGCATGGGCATACCGCTCCTTGAGGTCGATGATGGGCAGAGGGTAGTGCACGCCCGGCTTAAAACGATAGAATGCACTTTCCAGCTCGGTAACCAGCCATGGTTCGTGGATGTAGGCCACAGGCAGATCCTGCAACTCAGGCACCCACTGCCTGATAAATCGGGCTTCTGCATCCTGCTCCTGACTTTGGCGCACCGGGTTGTAGATCCGGAAAGTGTTGATACCCGTGGTGCCGGCCTGCATCTGGAACTGCGGAAAGTGGATGCCCGGCTCAAAGTCGGTGAATTGCTGTGCCAGCCAATGCGCACCCTCCTGCCACGGCTGCCATAGCAGATGCGTAAGGAACGATACCAGCATGGCCCGCATCCGAAAGTTGAGGTACCCGGTAGCTACCACGCTGCGCATACAGGCGTCTACCAATGGAAAACCGGTTTGGCCGGTACGCCAGGCTTCAAACAAGTGCTCATCAAATTCCAGGCGAATTTGGTTGAACCCACTATTCAAGTTGTCCCACTCATAGCGCTGTTCGGCCTCCAGCTTCTGCATGAAATGGCTGCGCCATGCCAAACGACTGGCAAACTGCTTTAGGTGACGCTTCTGGCCACCCACCTCCCAGGCTTGCCGCGAAGCCTGAAATACCTGCCGCAAACTTAGCGTTCCCCATGCCAGGTGTGGCGACAGGCGACTGCAGCTCTGCGGCGCCAGCGCCGGCTTGGAGATGTTCGTTATATATTGGTGATGACGGTCTGCCAGAAAAGATTGCAGCAATTCCATGCCTCTAGTAGTGCCCCCTGGTTGGAAAAGCACATTCGTTTTCTCATACTGCGGTAGCCATGACACTACCTCGCCGGGAAGCATGGCAAAAATAGCCTTAGCCCACTCGGGCGTCTGCAACGATGCCCGCAACTCACTGAGCCGATGCTCCGCCCAGCCGTCACGTTTCCGCAAGCCACGGATCACTCCCTGCGTAGGAAACTCATGCCACGGAATGCCTCTTTGTTGCAGCCAACGTTTCACCGCCTTGTCACGGTCCCACGTCCATTGGATGCCTACTTCCTCTGTGCTGTAAACGCCCTTGATATCGAAGTGCCCAATCAGCCACTCCAGCCAGGGCTCTACCTCGCTGTGAATAAGGTGCACCTGCCCGTTATAGGGAGCCAAGGCCCGATTGATGTCGACTACACTCTGCTTTACAAACTGCCAATGGCGGGCATCGCTGGTAGGCTGTAGCATGAGGCCGGGCTCCAACAAGGCAAATGCCAGCATCGGCAAACCGGTGTCGATAGCGGCCTTGAACGATGGATGGTCCTCCACCCGCAAGTCACGTTTCAGCCATACCAGATTCACCGCTGTATGCATGGCTGATTAAGGCCAACCAATGGCACTTTGTTGACTACCGGGCACAAAAAAGTCCGGCGCAAGGCCGGACTCGGTATGTATGGTTATGAGTAGACTACTCGGCTCAGGCCTGTACCTGATAGCTGTGCCAGTTCTGATTCAGCGACTGCATGTG
>CAYYHM010000009.1:0-23084 GCA_964471795.1 uncultured Chitinophagales bacterium
CAGGGATACGAACCAGCTCGATAGGATTGTCGAACTGCTTGTAAAATGCACTTACTGATACCAACTGACCACCTTCTAGAAACAGCTCCCAGCGGAGGTCGATGTTGTCGATGAGCGTCTCAGTAAGCTGACCATCCCAGTCGGCAAAAGTGAATAAGCTACCGTTGAAGATACGGTTGCTGATAGGATCCAGGATCTGCGCAAACGACAGCTCCTTGAATGTAGGACGGGCAATGGTGCGCGAGTAGCTGGCACGTACATTTTGCCGACTGTTGAGGGCATAGATGAATATGGCTGACGGGAACAGGTCGAGCGCTGAAAGCACCTTTTCGTTCACCAGATTACGCCCATTTATTACGTCGCCACTGGCATAGCGCTGATCACGGCCGGTATGCCGCAACACGAAATTCTCGGCACGCACACCTAGAATCGTCTTTAAATTAGGGAGCGGCGTAAACTCGTTGCTCACATATACACCTGTGTTGTTGGCGTTGGAATTGTAGGCATTGGGGTTGGGGAAATTGTTGCCCGACTGATAGTAGATGCTGTTGGGACGATTGGGGAAGATGTTGGCAGGATCCAACACCACAGCAGGATCGGGATTATCCCAGTTTTGATTGGCAAAGAACTGAATATCGAAGAACAGGATTTCATAATCCCGCTGCTTGTAGGTATGGCTGGCGCCAAACTGCAGTTTGGCATCGTTGCCAAACAACTGGTAGCTCTTGCTGAAATCCACCCGTGCAGCCATATTCACCTCATCCAGGTAGCGCCAGATACGAGCCGGGTTGCCACCGGCACCTGCCGAGAAGAAGGTGTCGATAGGTGTGAAGGTGAATGCCGTCTTGCGGATGTCCGGGTCTACGGATGTAGACAAGGTGGGCGAAATGCGCCAGTCGATGTCCCATCCTTTGTTGGCGAACACGTGCTTTCCATTCAGGAGAATGTTGGTGAGAGACCGCTGATTGTATTCCAGGTTGTCGCTGGCAGCAAAATAACCAGACTGACCAACGGCCTCGCCGTCGTTGTCGATCCGGAACTGACCTGCTGTGCTGATACCGTTTTGCAATCGCATTATTGTAAGTCTGATCTTGGACGTCTGCGTTTTATAGGCCAACCCGGCCAATCCACCCAGCAGCGTATTGCGGATGCTTTGCACGCCATTCTGCACCGTAGCATACCGCATCTCGGTGCGCTCCGGATCTATGTATCGCTGGTATTCGCCGTAGATCACATCATCGTAGTGCTCATAGTCTGTACGATAGCTCGCTGCCAGCACATATCCTAACTTAGGATGTACCGTGATGCCTTCCGTGTTGCCTCTTCTACGTTTCAGTTCTATCTGGTTGCCGGTGGTAAAGCTAGCGCTGTAATCCATCAGGCTGGTTTGCTCTCTGGTGGCCAGGGTAGGCGAGAAACTGCGCACAAAGTTGTTCACCTCCTCGGTACTTGCCCCACTAATTGGTGTTGGAATAATTGGCGTGTTAGCACGGGCAGGCAAGGCACGCGTGCCATCGTCGAATCCCAGAAAATCGGTACTACCGCCATCATAGGTAAGGAAGTTGGGGTTGAAGTGCATCTGGGGGTTGTATGATGTACCGAATGAAAAGCTGGTAAACCGCTCTTCAGGGAATGACTTGGTTTCAATGTTCATGATACCGCCGGTGAACTCAGCCGACATGTCGGCTGTAAAGTTCTTGCGGACAACCAGGTTGTCGATCAGGTTGGACGGGAAGATATCCAGCTGAATGCTGTTCCTATCGGGATCAAGACCGGGCACGTCCATATCGTTGAGGGTGGTTTTGGAATACCTGTCACCCAGTCCGCGCACGTAAATGTACTTCCCACCCTCAATCGTTACTCCGGTAACGCGCTTGGCCGCTTCACCTGCTGTTGCGTCACCGGTCAACTGAAACTTGGCAGAAGATATACCGTCAATCATGCCGATGGACTTCTTCTTCATATCCATCAGGGCGTTTTCTGTGCGTCTTGTAGCCTCTGCAGCTACGATAACCGTCTCCAGCTGCTGACTGGAGTTGGACAATCGCAGGTTATCGAAGAGCACCACTTCACCATTCTTCACCTGCAGGCTTTCAATGGTAACCGTTTCATAGGACACATAAGATACCTGCAGGTCATAGGTGCCTTCCTGTACCTCGATGGTAAACTGACCATCCAAATCGGTGATGGACCCAATGGTTGTACCCTTCAGAAACACCGTTACGCCAATCAGGGTTTCACCGGTTTCATCGTCATACACGGTGCCACGGATGATACCGTTGCCCGACTGCGACATACCGGATTGTCCGATCAGGCTAATGAAAGAAAGGGTAAAGAGGGCTACTGCCAGCAGGTGTTGCATACAGATTGGTTGATGGTTGTCCTTGAGACAGGAAAAGATCTACAGGTAATCCCTGTAAATCTCTTCCTGATTATCTCAACGACCGGTTATGGATGTTGTGTAAATGGTAAGTAGGTGTGTTAGTTAATGGCTCTCATTAGAATTTACCAGCCTGCGCTGCCCAAGTCCAGCCAAGTACAGATGTATTGGCTGCAGGCGACCCACCGGCAGTTACACCTGCAGGCACATTACCACCCTTGATGTAATCAGCCAGGTTAGCAGCAGGCACATCCAGCGTGATGTTCTGGAAAGTAACGTCGCCAACATTGAACGATACGCGGTTGATTTGCTGACCGGCTTCGATACCTGTAATGTGGATGTTGATCAGGTCTACACGAGAGTTGTCGTCTGTGTTGATCAGATCCTCAGAAACACGGTCTGCATCAGAAGCGTACACTGTTCCGTTTTGAATGGTGTGCTTAGCCTGATAAGAACCTTCAGGACCGTCCAACTCGAAGTTGTGACCGGCAGGGGTAATGATTACGAAGTTGTCGGCAGTACCAGCCCAAGACTGATCTGTATCCAGTGCATCGTCACCTGAGTTCCATACAACGATGTTCTTTACACTAACTGTGCCACCGAACCACTCAACGCCATCATCCTGATTGGCTACGATTTCTACGTTTTCGATTACTGTTCCGGAACCTACGCCACCCAGTGTCAGTCCATTGATTTCGTTACCAGCGCCGATGTTGGCACCACCATGACGGATGGAGATGTATTTGATAACACCAGAGTTGTCAGCATCATCATTGCCACCATACAAACCGTTAGGATCAGTAGTAGGGATACCCTCGATCTGCACTTCACTTACATCGCCGTTGCTGTTGGAAGCAGAGATACGTGCCTTACCCAGAACGATTACACCACCCCACAAGCCGTTGATATCGGCATCGAGGTTAGGGCTCTTGAAGTCGCCAGAAGCCACCTGAGCAGGCGTGATTTCATCAGCTACGGACGTAAAGATGATAGGAGCAGATGCTGTTCCTTCAGCAATCAACTTAGCACCACGGGCAACCAGCAGTGCAGTAGCATTGGCGCCTGTACCGGCCTGACCTTTGATGATTGTACCTGCTTCGATAGTCAGTGTAGCACCTGGCAATACAGTGATACGACCAGCCAGTTCGTAAACATTGTCTTTTGTCCATGTAGTGTTTGCTGCAATGTTGCTGGTTACTATTACATTGGTATCAACATCCGGAGCATATACGCAGGAACCATCGTCCTTCTTGGCATCCGGGTTGTAATTCAGTGAATTGGGATCTGTACAGCCCTCTGTTTGGCAAGAAGACAGCGTTCCCATGGCAATCATGGCAATGGCCACGACAACGAGAGAAGTGAAACGAATTTTCATGAGATGAAGTTTTATGCTTGATGATGGCACAAAACTCAATCTCTGCTATTACTGTCAGATTAGTCGTGCATTAAGTTATTGTTAACTCGCTTTTTATCATTGACTATCAACGGTTTGTAAAATTAACCATAGGCAGCATACAATCACCTCCTTCCGAAGGTAATCAGAAAGCCGAATGCTCTTTTCTCGAGACTCAATCTGCAAAGATCAACAGCGGCCTTGTGGTGTATTGCACAATCCGACGGGCGACGCTGGGTCTCAGCAGTTGTTGCAACAGACCACCCCGACGGTGCTTGATGGCCAAGAGATCTACTTCGTGGTCATCAGCATATTCTTCCATGCCGATCAAAACATCAGGGTTGTCGGGAAAGGCAAAGGCGACCCGCTCTTTACCGAAGAGTTCGCTGACCACTTCCCGGAAGTGATACAGTTCATCCTCCCCTGCCATGCCCTGTAATGTGTCTATGTGCAGCAATGTGAATTGTGCCTGATAGCTGTCGCAGATCGCCAACAGCTGCCGGAGGGCCTTGTCGTCCAGATCCCTGAAATCAGTGCCGTAGGCGATGTGCTTCACCGGATGATAGACCGCACCTGGCGGAATGGCAAATACGGGGATGGTAGACCGGGTGACGATGGCCTCGGCATGGGTGCCGAAAATCCACTCCCGGATGTGCTGTTTGGCATGGGTGCCGATAACCATAGCATCAATGCCTTTCTCCTCCACCAGATACAGGAGCTGATCGACCACCAGACCCGTGGCTACCTCGAACTTCATGCGGAGCGGTGCCACCTCCTCGCCATATGTGGCTGCGAATAGCGCCTCATACCGCTGCATCTCTTGCAATAGCTGTTGCCGCTGTTCTTCAAGTGCCCGTTGCAACAAATCTCCGGGAGAGTGAGCCACCAGCGGGTCGGGTGATGTTACATGTGCAATCAGCAATTCACTGTCGAAGTGGAGCGCCAAACCGGCAGCATAACCGAAGGCGGCATCGGCAGCAGGAGAGAAATCAGTGGCAAACAATATCCTTTTCATGGGTGAGGTTATCGGGTTAACGAATACGCAAGCTTGTTTGAATGGCGTCGGCAGGTACAACAAGGCAGACTACCAGGTTGCCGGTAGCCTTGCGATACCCATAGGATGGGCACTGTATTGTATCTGTTGAATCCATCCATACTATCAACTCATTAATGCGCCACCAGCACGGGAACCAGATGTGCTTTTACCACCTGCTTGCCGACGGAGGGTTTCATCATTGTACTCAATATATTCCGGGTAAATGCACCCATCACCAGCAACGAGCCCTCAAACTGGCTGGCATAGTGCAAGATCTCCTGAACAGTGTCACCGGTGAGTACTTCGCGGCGTAGGTCAGGAATATGATGCCGCAGATACCGCAACAAATCGGTTTCCTGTGCGCTGGGAGTATGGTTGCCGGCCACTACTGTTACTAGCGTATGTGTCCAGTCGTCTGCTGCCGATGGGAAAAGAGACAGATATCGCTTGATGGCGTTCACAGAAGACACAGAGCCATCATATGTGAGCACAACATCTGAGAGAGGCGCTGCCTCCTCCGGCACCACCAGCACCGGGCAATGGGCTTTAGACAATACGTCTGTCAGCAGGCCGGCATCAGGGCTAACCGTCAGCGAGCCGAAATAGGTAACGGCGCCAACAATGCAGAGATCGGCATATAATGTCTCGTTGATCAGGTCACGTGACGGAATACCGGCTTCCTCCACTATCCCCCACGATACACCTGCCCGGCTACAGCGGGCAGAGAACCTGTCCACCTCCGATTGTACCCGATCTTTGGATTCCTGACGCAGCTCCAGCAGTACCTCCTCTGCCAGCCCCACGGCTTCGGGAGCCTCCAACAGGGGGCTAAACTGATGATAGGCTGTAACATCTTCCAGAAACACGCCGGCAACAAAGGATTGATACCGACTAGCCAGTTGCAGGGCATACTCCACCGCTACTTCACTGTAGTAAGACCCATCAATGGCAACAATGATCTTTTTCATAGCCTTGGTTTATATTTTCAGCAGAATGTCCAGCAAGTGCAGCGTCTCTCCTTTTTCTTTCAGTATGAGCAAAGGCAGCAGTTTATCCAGCTGCAATATTTTTTCTGTAGTGCTGCCTAGCAATATGGACGATGCCCTCGTATGTCCCTTGGCACTGATGATGACCATGTCCGCCCCTTTTTCCAATGCCACCCGCAGGATCTTATCTGCCGGATTCTTGTCGTCATCAAGGGTAAACACCTCCACCAGGTTCAGATCTTCCAGGTGGTGCTTTTCGATGAACTGCCGAAAAGCCTGCTTGTGGTGGTGTTGCATGATTTCCGCAAACTCATCATAGCTCTTGCCGGTTTTGTAGAAACCCAGCGGCACCCGAAACACGTTCTGCCCAATGATGGCAATATCTGGGAAATGCTGCCTGAAATACCTGGCCTCCTGAAACGACATCACCGAATAGTTGGAGAAATCAGTAGGTATCAGTATCGCATCCATCTGCAACACCGGGTGCGCCGGCACAAACAGCAGGCTGCAGGGTGACTTCCTCGCAAGCCGGCTGGGCAGCACTCCCGTACCACCCTTCGTATTCTTGGCACCAACCACAATCATGTCTATATCCTGATTTTTCGCAAACCGCAATATTTCATGAACGGGGCCACCCTGCAATACATGGGTTTGTACACTACAACCTGCAGGCCAGCGAATATCAGCTGGTAGCAACTGACCGACCCATTCATCTACATTAGGCAACTGACTGCCCTGTATCTGTAGTTCTGTCAGCCACTCCGGCTGCGATAATTCCTGCTCATCGGCCACATGCACCATGTGCACCTCACTGAAGGGTAATATATCTGCCAGAAAACGGGTATAGGTGAGGATATGCGCATCAAAAGCGGTAAGGTCCAGCGCTACCAATATCTTCTTAATAGTGTACATCGGTTAGTTTTCCTGAAATATACATCTCCCTGCGCCCGTATCCATTGATATAAATCAGCACACAGCGATTCCTTCGGAAAAGTTGCCTCCCGGATGAAAAACTTTCACCTGATGACATACGGTGAAGTGCCAATACACGGCCTGCTACCCCCTTCGGTAGATCTATCAGCAACAACTTCCGGGCAATGTAGAATTTGCCGATACCGCTGCACCAACCAATTGATTAACATTGGGATAAAGTACAAGTAACTGCACCTTAATCTGAAAGCCCCTACTTTTGTTGCAAAGCATTTTTTCATGTCAGGTCACAATGTTACCATCCTGATTGTCGATGACGAACCAGATATTCTGGAGTTTCTGGAATACAACCTGCAAAAGGAGGGGTACACTGTTGTGTTGGCTGAAAATGGCTTGCAGGCCATTGAGCAAGCGAAGGCGCACACGCCCGATTTGATCCTGCTGGACATCATGATGCCGGAAATGGATGGCATAGAAACCTGCAGGGAGCTGCGCAACATGCCGGAGTTCAAACAGACACTCATTGCCTTCCTTACAGCACGGGGAGAAGACTTTACACAAATTGCAGGATTTGATGTGGGCGGTGATGATTACATCACCAAGCCTATCAAACCCAGGCTGTTGGTGAGCCGCATCTCCGCCTTACTGCGCCGGCAGACTAAAGAAGAAAGTGATGCCATCCTACAAATAGGCCCTATCCGCATCGACAGGGAAAAATTTATGGTCATCAAGGACACACAGGAGCTGTTTTTGCCTCGCAAAGAGTTTGAACTGTTGTACCTTTTGGCTTCCAAACCCGGGAAGGTCTTCAAGCGGGAAGAAATTCTGAACCGTATTTGGGGAAAGGATGTGATTGTAGGTGACCGCACCATCGATGTACACATCCGTAAGCTCCGGGAAAAGTTGGGCGATGATGCCATAAAAACCATTAAAGGCATCGGGTACAAGCTGGACCTCTGATGGCATGAAAAATCCTACCCCCAGGCAGATCGCTATCCTTTCCGCTGCCATGCTTTCCTTATGGATGGCACTCCTTACTGTTTTCGTATGTTGGAGTGCCGGATATCCCCATTGGTGGATGCCACTGGCCGGTGTATTGCTGTTCTTCCCTGTTTCCTACATCATCCTGATGTACATGTTGGAACAGTTCATCTACAGAAAAGTAAAGGTCATCTACAAGGCTATTCACGAAAGCAAACGTTCCAAAACGGCGGTTAAGCAATTGGGGTTGCGAGACCATTTTCTGGATGAGGTAGAAGCCGAAGTGATGGAATGGGCGCGGGACCAGCAGCAGGAGATTGAATCGCTGAAGCAGGCCGAGCAGTTCCGTCGGGAATATATCGGCAACGTATCACACGAATTAAAGACACCCATCTTCAACATTCAGGGGTACATCCACACCTTGATAGACGGGGGGCTCAAGGATGAGCGCATCAACCTGGACTACCTGTACAAGGCTGCCAAAAATGCCGAACGGCTCAATACCATCGTAGAAGACCTGGAAGCCATCTCGCTGCTGGAATCCGGCACCCTGGCCATCGAGATGCGTCCTTTCGACATACACAAGCTGACACAGGAAGTGTTCGAATCCCTGGAAATGCAGGCCGACTCCAGCGACATACAACTGGCTTTCAAAAAAGGGTGCGATAAAGCCACCATGGTGCTTGGTGACCGTGACCGTATCCGTCAGGTACTGGTAAATCTGGTCAACAACTCCATTAAGTATGGCAAAGACAACGGGCTTACACAGGTGGGATTCTATGATATGGACAAGAATATCCTGATTGAGGTCAGCGATGATGGCATTGGCATCAGCAAGGAACACCTGCCCCGCATCTTCGAACGATTCTACCGTATCGACAAGAGCCGTTCCAGATTGATGGGTGGCTCCGGGCTGGGTCTGGCCATCGTGAAGCACATTCTGGAGGCACACGGACAGACCATCAATGTACGGAGTACCATCGGCGAAGGCACCACATTTGCCTTCACCATGAAAAAGGCCCGGTAAGGCAGAATGCTGTAACTTGTATTGTCATTTCGAAGGCAATACAGCATGCACATCATCATCATAGGAAATGGCATTGCCGGCAGTACCGCTGCCCGGTACATTCGGAAATACAGCGATCATAGCATTACCATGATCAGCGACGAAAGCGCCTACCCATATGCCAGAACAGCACTGATGTATGTGTTTATGGGTCACATGAGGCTGCAGGACACACTGTTATACGAGCCACGATTCTGGAAGAAGAACCGCATCAACCTGCTCCAGGACAGGGTGACCAGGATAGTACCGGCACAGCATGCCATCGACACCCGGCAAAATGGCCTGCTTACCTATGACAAGTTAGTCATAGCTACGGGGTCAACATACAAAATACCACCTGTTGCCGGTGCTGACCTGCAAGGGGTGCAAGGCCTATACCACCTGAATGATCTGGCAAAACTGGAACGCCTCACGAGTACTACACGGCAGGCTGTGATTGTCGGTGGCGGACTCATTGGCATTGAGCTGGCAGAGATGCTCCACAGCCGGCATGTGGATGTAACCATGCTGGTGCGGGAATCAAACTATTGGGGCAATGTGCTGCCGGCCGAAGAAGCACAACTGGTGTCAACGCATGTCAGGAACAAGGGCATACACCTACAGACCAACGCCCAACTTGCAGCATTGGAAGACGACGGCCATGGACGGGTGTGTGCCGCCGTTACCCAAACCGGGCTACGCATTCCTTGCCAGCTGGCAGGGCTTACCATAGGCGTAGCGCCTGCAACATCGCTGGCGGCAGATGCCGGCATAGCCGTAGATCAGGGAATTATAGTAGACGAGCATCTACAAACTTCCCTGCCAGACATATATGCAGCCGGCGATTGCGCACAGGTACAACAGCCTGCAGTTGGACGGCAACCGATTGAAGCAGTATGGTTTACCGGCAAGCTGATGGGACGCACCGTAGCTGCAACCATATGCGGGCAGGACACAAAGTACAATCCCGGCCACTGGTACAATGCAGCCAAGTTCTTCGACCTCTCCTATCAGACATATGGAATAGTACCGGTAGAAGCACCAACTACCCACACCTTTCTGTGGCAGGATGTGGCTCAGGAAAGAAGCCTCCGATTTGCGTTTGACCCGGCAAACCGTCGGATACAGGGCATCAATGCGCTGGGTATCAGCCTGCGACACCGGGTTGCTGACAAAATGTTACGCCAGGGATGGCCGTTGGAGCAGGCTATCAGCCACCTGGAAGCCTTACTCTTCGAGCCTGCCTTCTCTTCCTCACCCTCACCTTCCGTAAGGCAAGCCTTTCTAGAACGATTCCCGGGCTATCCGCTTACCACACCAAGTCGGCATGAGCTGCTAACATTACAACATACCTGATAGCTATGCACAACCAATTATCAGATGGACACTCCCCAGGTGGGCAAAACGCCCTCAACCGGCACCAACGGCTGGGTGGTGTTCTCCTTGCTGCCGGATTACTACTATGGCTGGTTGGTGGTATGGCATCTTATGCGGCCCTGTCGGCTTCCTTGCGGTTGGGTATGTGGGCCGCAGGCACCCTACTGCTGTTGATCGGTGCGTATGTATTGTACAGGGTGTTGCCCGTCAGCAATAGTGCGGCAAGGAACCATCGTATTTTCATAGCTGCCACTACACGACCGGGTAGCCTGTTCCTCTGGATATTGACCGTAATGATTACCGGATTCTATGTGATCCTGTATTGGGCGCCACAGTACCTGCATGGATTCATCGCCTTGACAGATCCCTTCTTCCTGGCAGTTTTCGGGCGGAGTGGCATGCCGGAAAACAACGGGGGGCAATACAATCAGTGGCTGTTGTACGGCTGGCTGTACACCGTTGCCATCCTGATAATGGGCATACGTTTTCTTTATAAGTACCGCAGTAGTCGCTATCAGCAGTGGCGAACGGTATCGGTGATGTTGTTTCAGCTGGTGTTTGCCTTTCTGATACCCAACCTGCTGGCCTCATGGCATGGCATCGAGTTGTATTTCCACTACTTCTGGCCACTGGACTACGATTTGTTGTTTCCATCTTCTATTGCTTACCTGACCAATACCGGCGGATGGGGGCATTTCTTTCTTTGGTGGTCCGTATTGCTGGCTATACCCGGGGTGGTTGCCCTTACCTATTTCTTCGGGAAGCGATGGTATTGCAGCTGGGTGTGTGGTTGTGGCGGACTAGCAGAAACTGCCGGTGACCCATTTCGCCACTTATCCGACAAATCATTGCGTGCCTGGCAGATAGAGCGCTATTCTATTCATGGTGTTCTGGCTATCATTACTGTACTTACGGTGGCATTGCTGGCGAACCAATGGTTTACCTTCTTACCCGCCGGCTGGGAAGATGGTCTGCAGCGAGGCTATGGCTTCCTCATCGGCAGTGTGTTCTCCGGAGTAATTGGTGTAGGATTTTATCCTATCCTGGGCAGCAGGGTGTGGTGTCGCTTTGGTTGTCCACAAGCTGCCATGCTGGGTATCCTGCAGAAATACTTTTCCCGATTCCGCATTACCACCAATGGTGGGCAATGTATTTCGTGCGGCAACTGCTCCACCTATTGCGAAATGGGCATCGATGTAAAATGGTATGCCCAGCGCGAGCAGAACATTGTCCGTGCCTCTTGTGTCGGCTGTGGCGTATGTGCCGAGGTATGTCCCCGTGGTGTGCTGCAGTTGGAAAGCGGCCCCATACACCAAAAGACAGCCATCCACATCGACCAAAACGGTATTCACGTGCTTAATTCTGACCAGTTGTGATAGCAGGTTATCGAATCGGTGTCGTTATTCCGGCATTCAACGAAGAAAACAGTGTGGGCAAGGTAGTGGCCGACATACCCACAGCTGTAGATATAGTCGTGGTGGTGAACAACAACTCTGCCGACAACACAAGGAAATCTGCACAGGCGGCCGGCGCCGTGGTGCTGGACGAGTCCCGGCAAGGGTATGGCTGGGCTTGCATGACGGGCATTCACTACCTGGCGGCCTTGCCGGTAGATGCGCAGCCACACATCATCGTGTTTATGGATGCTGATTATTCCGACTTCCCCGAGGAACTGCCTGCCCTGTTAGCTCCCTTGGTCCAAGGTGCTGACCTGGTGATTGGCTCGCGTGTGTTGGGCACACGTGAAAAGGGCTCCATGATGCCGCAACAGGTGGCAGGCAATCTGCTGGCCACAACCCTCATACGCTGGTTATATGGGTATCGCTTTACAGACCTGGGTCCTTTCCGTGCTATTTGGCTGCCCAAGCTGTTATCGCTTCATATGCAGGAGATGACCTATGGCTGGACGGTAGAGATGCAGGTAAAAGCAGCCAGAATGGGCTGGCGATGTACTGAAGTACCGGTACGATACCGAAAAAGGATTGGCCATAGTAAGGTTACCGGCACCATAAAAGGTACGGTTGGGGCAGGCTATAAAATCCTGGCCACCATCTTTACCCATATCTTTGCCAAAAAACCGGCCTGATGGGCTTTATCGTGCTTGGTATCTACCTGCTGGCCATGGTTGGCATCCTGCTGTATTGTCTGTTACAGCTGTCACTGGCTATCCGCTATATCCGCTCCAGACATCGGTGGCATACCTCAACTGCAGCTTCCCCGGACGACCCATCTTTACCCACCGTTACCATACAACTGCCACTGTACAATGAGAATCAGGTAGCAGAGCGATTGCTGCGGCATATCGCTACGTTGCAATATCCTGCAGAGAAACTGCAGATTCAGGTGCTGGACGACAGCACCGACGATACAACAACCCTGTTGAAACCATTGGTAGATGAGCTTTCCGCTGCCGGCACGGACATCATACTCCTCCACCGCACCGACAGAACAGGCTTCAAGGCAGGTGCGCTGGCAGCAGGGCTGTCCACTGCCAAAGGAGAGCTGATCGCCATCTTTGATGCAGACTTTATGCCACCAACAGACTTCCTGCTGCGTACCATTCCCTTTTTTGCTGATCAGCAGGTTGGTGTCGTGCAAACCCGCTGGGCACATCTGAATCAACCCTATAACCTACTCACACGCATTCAGGCCTTTGCCCTGGACGTGCACTTTTCCATTGAACAAACCGGCCGTAACATGGGCGGCGATTTCATAAACTTCAACGGTACTGCCGGGATTTGGCGAAAAAGCACTATCATCGACGGCGGTGGCTGGTCTGCCGACACTTTGACTGAAGATCTGGATCTGAGCTACCGTGCCCAGATGAAAGGATGGCAGTTCATCTATCTGCCCTTGCTGGAGTCCCCCGCAGAACTCCCCATTACGATGAGCGGCTACAAGTCGCAGCAGTTCCGCTGGAACAAGGGCGGTGCAGAGACTGCCCGAAAGCTGCTGGGGCAGCTATCCAAAGCAGCCATTCCCGGACATGCCAAACTACATGGATACGCTCATCTGCTCAACAGCTCGGTGTATGGATGCGTATGGGTAGCCATCATGAGTAGTGTCCCCCTGCTATGGGTCATGAATCAATACTTGTCGAAGGATGTGTACCATTATCTGTCAGCCTTCCTGCTTGCCACCATGGCTACAGCCATCGTATTCTTTGTCGGCATGATGAGTACCACTTCAGGGCGGTCAGCACCTCACACCTTCCTCCGATACCTGCTGCTATTTCCGGCTTTTTTGTCCATCAACCTAGGCATGTCGCTGCACAATGCCCGAGCCGTGTGGAAGGGTTGGCGGGGAAAGAAAACACCCTTTGTACGCACACCCAAGTTCAACATTACAGAGTCGAAACAACGGGCCACCTACCATCCCTATCTGGACTTCAAACTGGATACTACCACCCTACTTGAAGGTTTGTCGGCACTATACTTTGGATTCGGCATCTGGCTCGGTTGGCATCTGGCAGACTATGGAATGATGCCGCTACACCTTCTCGCTTTCATTGGCTTCGCATTCGTGTTTTTCCAAACCATACAAGAAAAGTGGCAGCAATCAGCCCGAAAAAGCTAGCGAACCTGTCGCCGGCTGTTGTGGCAGGCATAGCCACCTTGCTATTGATCTGGCAAGGGATGCTGCCCCGCGAAAACTTTGTTCAATGGATCATCATTGTTGGCCTCTTTGCCGCTTCTCTGTTGTTGCTGGGAATCCTGATTGCCGACAAGCCAAGGCAGTTCTGGTGGTGGGGCATGCTGCTCAGAGTGGGGGCTCTTTGTTATTTCCCCAACCTGAGTGATGATTACCTGCGGTTTCTGTTCGATGGTCATGTATCATTAGCCGGCAACTCGCCTTTTGCACAACTGCCCGCAGAAGGGCTATCCAGTCCCTATCCTACAATGGATTACCTGCTGTCTGCCAAAAACTATTACAGTGTCTACCCGCCGGTTGCTCAGGGCCTGTTCGCAATAGCGGCCTACCTGGGCGGGTCGTTGTGGTCAGAAGTGCTGGTACTCAAAGTGCTTTGGCTGGCCGGTGAAGGTGTTACCCTTCATCTGCTGCCCAAGCTGGCGGCAGCCTATGGTATTGATGTGCGGAAGACATTGTGGTACACGCTGCATCCACTCGTGATCATTGAGGGGGTAGGCAACCTGCACTTGGAAACGTGGGCAGCACTCGCCATGACAGGCATGTTGATCGCTGTAGCCAGCAATAAAAACATGTGGGCAGCAGGTTGGCTGGCCTTGGGCGTGATGGTGAAACTAGTGCCCTTACTAGCAATTCCCCTGGTAACTGCCAAAACAAAAAAGCTCCGGATTGCCGGACTTGCTGCATTGCTGATCGGTATAGCGTGGATCCCGCAAGGCAACTGGCAATATGCCGGTCATGTGCTGGAAAGCCTGCAATTGTACTTCCATACCTTTTCCTTTCATGCATCCTTGTACTACCTGCTTAGCCCCTTGATTGGGTCATCATCGGCGGTTACATGGCTCAGCTTCCTGTTTGCTACTTGCTACATCTTCCTGCTGATTGGCCTATGGCGAAACCGCATTACACTCTCGTCGGCGTTGATGTATGCCTTCAGTCTATACCTGCTGACGGCTACCACCGTGAATCCCTGGTATTTAATACCCATCCTAGCCCTGCAGGTAATCAATCAGCAGAAGTGGGTGTTCCTCTGGAGCATGCTAATTTTCCTTTCCTACCATGCCTTTCGCCAGTTTCCGTATCAGGAAGACCTGAATCTGGTGGCATTGGCTTATCTTCCTGTATATCTGTTGATCAGCCTTCAAGCGATACAATATGTCAGAAGCCGATATACCCGGTCACATCCTGTGGAGAGCCAGACGTAAGCTACGGCTAATTGCCCCGTGGCTGCCCCATCGGGAGCCTATCCTGGATATTGGCTCCGGCAATGGTGGACTGGTATGGCTGCTACAAGAATCCAACTTTCTGGTGACACCATCCGACGTCAGGAATAAGAGCCTTGTACGGGGGATAGAGCCTATGCTGCTACAAGGCGACACCCTCCCCTTTGCGGATCATACCTTCCATACCGTGCTGCTCATCACGGTGTTACACCACACGAAGCACCCTGAACACTTGCTGCAAGAGGCTGTCAGGGTTGCCGGCACCCAAGTAATCATCATGGAAGACGTGTACCAAAACCCCCTGCAAAAGTGGGCTACTTGGTTCACAGACAGCTTGGTGAATAATGAATGGCGCCATCACCCCCACAGCAACAAAACCCACCAACAGTGGCTTGCCCTTTTCGACCAGTATGGGTTGCAGGTGATTCATCAGCAGAAGATACCGATACTGGGCTTTGTAGAACAACGGCTGTATGTGGCACAAAAAAAGGGGCTCTTTTGAGCCCCTTTACAGTATCATTCTAAACCAGAATCAGTCGGTTACTTTGAACTCAACTCGTCTGTTCATGTACATTTCTTTTTCGGAACGTCCACCTTTGATCAGCTCATTGCTTTCACCTTCGTAGCGGATGTTGAAACGATCGCGGCTAACACCGTAGTTCTCCACCAGGAAGTTAACGGCAGCTTCGGCACGACGCTGAGAGAGACCCAGGTTGTACTGCTCGCTGGCGCGGCTATCAGTGTGACCAATCACGTCTACACGGAGATTCTTGTAGCGGTTCATCATTTCACCAACATACTGCATGTCATCATAGAACTCAGCCAGGATAGCAGACTTGTTGGTTTCGAAGTGGATAGAAGGCAGGAACCAACCATCGATAGCGTTTTCTTTGATCAACTCAATCACACGCTCTTCAGACAGCGGCTGAGGCCACTGGGTCTTACAATCTACGATTGGGAACTGTGGTGAGCTGAATGGCTCCTCATCTTCGTGATCTGGGCAGCCATCACCATCGCTATCCTTAGTGATACCCTTAGTGTCTACAACTGCTCCTTCAGGAGAGTCGAGTTCCTGATCCCACAGATCCGGCACACCATCTTCGTCAGTATCCTGGAAGTTGGTCTTCTCCTCCAAGTAAGAGAGGTAGTCATACGTATAGCTCAATGGATTTACGTACCAGCTAGGCTCCTGTGCGTTCTTGCCAAGGTTTACGCCTACGATAAAGCTGGTGTAGTGGATCATATCAGTTCCCTGAGTAGGAATTGACTTAGGACCTTCGTACGTACGCTCAGAGGTGAAACGAACACCATCCAGCAAATCATCACCAGTGTAGGTCATGCGATGCTCCAGACCAACCTCAACGCGGTTGGTAAGACGGAAGCCGAGACCAAGACCAGCACTCAACGTAACATTAGCAGCCTGACCGTTGAAGGTAAAGTGGCTGTTGGTGTTATCCTGTGCTTCAGTTTCGTAGTCACGATCCAGAATATTCTTTACATACTTCAGCTGAGCCTGTGTGTTGCCGGAAGGACCCGCCTCATAGTCGTAGGCATTGCCGTTGGCATCAACCTGATCAGCTGTTGTGTTGTAGGTCATCGCACCAACACCAAACAACAGGTAAGGAGCGAAGAAAGTCTGCTCAGTGTGGAACTTCAGGTTGTTGATGTTGATCAAGGCATCCAAACCGAAGTCATGCATCCTGTTGCGGTAGTTCAGGTAAGCGCTGCCATACCCTGAAGTTTCGTTGTAGTAGTCTGCAACCGGATTGTTTACACCATTCACAGCGGGGTTGAAAGCGATACCACCGGAAGGCGCTGCATCCAAACCATATGCATCGCCGATTGAGTAACGACCACGCAGGCTTACTGTGTAACCAACGGCTTTACGAACATGAAGTCCGAAACCATAGCCCCACTCAGAACGAACATCGCCGGCAACACGAAGGGAACCGGTATTGATGGCAACCTGCCACATGTTCCTTTCTTTAGCCGGGAAGCTGGTCTCGTTGTTGAGCCATTTGTCATGCTGTTCCATCCTGAAAGAGGGGATGTTAGCCTCGTTCGGACCTGGACGGTCGGCAGGCTGTGCCTTCAGCCCTACAGCAAACAGCGAAGTGAGGCAAACGAGTAGTAGACTTCTAATCAGCATACGATTTTTGTTTAGCGATGAATGGATGCTCCTCCCATCAATGCAATGGTATTACGAGCAAAAATAATTTAATTTTCAATGATACCAAATTTTGCCGTAGACAAAATCCACAACCATAGGGCATTACTCCCCGCAAAGGCCATGTAATTTCGTCACACAACAATACATTCTGTACAACCGTACAAGGGCGAAAATTAGGCAGACCGTGCCAATTATCCAAAATCTTTTATGCGTTACACCGCCTTTGTGGGAAATTCAACTGCCAATTGTCCTGATAAATGGTCGGAATGAACAACCCGCTACCTCCCAGCTCCTCGCAGCCTGGACAATTCCTGTAGTAAATCTTCATCATGCAGGGGAGCATTCAGGAAGTCGATGACCGGACGAAGCGCCTGCAGTATCTCAACCAGCTTCTCCACTGCGTTTGGTGCTGTCCACAAGTCATCAGCGATGGGGCAACTGCCTACCCAGCTTTTCCGCTTCAGCTCCTCAATGGCGGGATGATCGGCAGGATAGCCCTTGGGTGGACGACTCAATTGCTCGCCTTCCAGCTGTCCGTATACAGATGTAAAGGATCGCTGACTGAGTATCTTCCGGAAAGACTCCCAATTGTAGTCGATTTCCTGCCTCACTGCCTTCAACATAGGTGGCGGCGGCATCCACAATCCGCCACCCGCAAAGCCATTCCCCGGTTCCAGATGTATGTAGTAGCCCGGATGATCGGACTTTCTACCACCGGGTGCAATAAAGGCTCCCATCGCTGTCTTGTAGGGCACCTTGTTTTTCGAAAATCGTGTATCCCGATAGATTCGAAACATACAATCCTGTGCGCGCAACCCCGCCAAAGTAGGATCGCCATCGGACAAACGATTGATGACCGCTTCAAAGAAGGCTGTGGCATCCAGCTTTGCCTTATCATATCGTTTCTTGTTGGCAGCAAACCAATCCCTGTCGTTGTGAGCAGCCAGATCACGCAAGAATTCGAGTGTGGACATTTGGACCATAGTCAATTACCGGTCTTAATTAGTATCAGCAGAAAGATTCATCAAACCGTACCTTTGCAGTAGTAAACAACATAAAAACAAGCACCGTGGCAAAACAGTCTGACATTAACATAAAGGTACATCTAGACGAATCGAATATACCTGAAAAGATGGAGTGGAGCGCTACTGATGCCCCTTTCGAGGGGATGCAAGAGGTAAAGAGCATCATGGTTGGGTTGTACGACGGCCAGGAAGGCAACGCCCTGCGCATCGACCTGTGGACAAAAGAGATGCGTATCGACGAGATGGACCGCTTTTATTATCAGACCTTCCTGACGATGGCTGACTCCTATCTCCGTGCCACCGGCAACGACAAGGGAGCGCGTGACATGAAGGAATTCGCCAGAGCCTTCGGCATCAATGCCGGCGTAATCCAATAAACAAATCCAATGAAGCAAGTCCTTTCACTGCTATTGCTGATCTCTTTGTCCGTAAGCCTATGGGCACAACCCAACATCATCTTCTTTATCGGTGATGGTATGGGTGTATCACAAGTCTCTGCTGCCATACTGGCTGCAGAAGAGTCTTTACACCTACAAAGGATGCCCCACGGCGGCCTGGTGATTACAACCAGCGGCAACAGCAAAGTGACTGATTCTGCAGCCGGGGCCACGGCCTTTTCTTGTGGCGAAAAGACCTATAACGGTGCCATTGGGGTAGGGATGGATTCTTTACCCATGGAAAACCTCACGGAGTACTTGTCTGCCAAAGGCTATAACATCGGACTGGTGGCCAGCGCCAGCATCACCCACGCCACGCCTGCCGCCTTCTATGCCCACAACATAAGTCGCCGCAACTATGAGGCTATCGCCCTTGACCTTACCCGCAGTGAGATAGACCTTTTCCTCGGCGGGGGAAAACAATACTTTACGGTAAGGCAGGACAGCCTGCAACTGATGGATTCCCTCACCAAGAAGGGCTTTGTCATTACCAGTAGCCCTGCCGACTGGCAACAACTACCGACCTGCACCTTTATTGCCGACGGAGAGCCTCCCCGCGTAGACAGCGGCAGGGGCGACATATTGGCACAGGGCACTTTACATGCACTCCGGGTGTTGGATGAAGCCGGAAAGCCCTTCCTGCTGATGGTTGAAGGATCGCAGATTGACTGGGGAGGCCACGATAATGACTACGACTACATCGTACAGGAGCTGTTGGACATGGACAAAGCAGTAGGCATAGCCCTCAACTACGCCGAACAGCGCCCTGCCACCCTTGTGCTGGTTACGGCAGATCATGAGACCGGTGGATTATCGCTGGCAGCCATCGACTCCTACTACGATATGCAGCCCCGCTTCAGCACCACCAAGCATACAGCTGCCATGGTGCCTGTACTTGCTGCAGGCTGGCAGGCAGACAAATTCGGCGGCATCATGGATAACACATCCATCCATGATCGACTGAAACAGTTGATTGAATCCTACTAGCGCTTCGCCGGTACGGTCTTCTCTACTTCATCTACTATCGGCTCTACCTGCTGCAGGTAGTCATGAATCAGCAACTGCGATTGTACAGGATGTCCCACAGGTGTGCGCATGGCGTTATCCTGATCCTGGTTGATGATACGCGCCTTTACGTTATCCTTCCACTGGATCTCCAGTATCTGCCGCACCATCTCTTTTAATATCGGCGCTTTGATTTCGAAGCCTACCTCAATCCGTCGGCTCAGGTTGCGCGACATCCAGTCTGCCGAGGAAAGGATAGTGATATCCTCCCCGCCGTGGTGAAACACAAAGGCACGGGCGTGCTCCAGATACCTGTCTACTATACTGATTGCCTGGATGTGCTCACTCCATCCCTTTAGACCTGGAACCAAACAGCAAATGCCTCGTATGATGAGCCTGATCTTTACCCCTGCCCTACTGGCATCATACAACTTGGTGATGATGCGGGTGTCTTCCAGACTGTTCATCTTCAACAACATGAAAGCCGGCTTTCCGGCGCGGGCCTGCTCTATCTCAAAGTCTATCAGTCGATTCAGCTGCATCCGCATCTTACGTGGCGCCACATATAACTCCTTGTATTTGTGGCTTGTCTCCAGCCCGGCCAACACCTTAAAGATGTTGCGCATGTCTTCCGTAACCTCCTCGTCTGACGTAAAATAGCCGAAATCGCTGTACAGCTTTGCTGTCTGCTCGTTGAAATTCCCTGTGCCCAGATACGCATATCGCCTGATGTCATCTCCCTCCTTACGGGCAATCAACAAAAGCTTGCCATGCACTTTCAAACCGGGCAGACTATACAACACATTCGCCCCCGACGACTCCAGTTTTTCTGCTGCCAGTATGTTGGACATCTCATCAAACCGCGCCTTCAACTCGGCAAAGACGGTTACGTCGATACCCTTTTCTGCTGCTTTACGCAATGCCTTTACCACCCTCGAATCCTTGGCCACCCGATACAGCGTGATCTTGATGGACAGTACATTCGGATCACGGGCGGCATGATGCAACATGGCCAGCACAGGGTCGTAGTCGTGGTAGGGGAAATACAGCAACATCTCCTTGCCACGAATTTGATCCAGCAAGTTTACCGTCGTATCAATGGCTGCGAGCCGGATAGGTGGCAGCTTGTCATATTCCAACCCTTTCCTATCGAATCGGGGAAAGGCAAACAGATCCTCGAAGTTGTGGTATCTGTCACTGGGCAACAGGTCATCTTCCGTAATGGAGAATGCTTCCGTGAAATAGTTCAGCGTAGGCTCGGACATGGTGCGATCATATACAAACCGCGATGGCAGCCCGGTCCTGCGCTTCTCGATAAGCTTCCGTATGTTGTTCACGAGGTTGCCGGAGTACTCATCATCGATGTTCAGATCAGCATCGCGGGTGAGCTTCACCGCCTTTGCTTCCAGTATGTCGTACCCGGGAAACAAGGTTTCCAGATTATACCGGATAACATCGTCCAGAAACATGACATACCTATGGGTACCCTCTTCGGGCAACACCAGCCAGCGACTGCAGTGATCGGTAGGTATCTCCAGACTGGCATATTGATACCGATTCCTGCGCTTCTCACCTGCCTCATCTTTGTCAGGCTTTGGCACCATCCGAAGCAGCAGGTACATGGTGTTGTTCTTCAGGAACGCAGATATCCTGTTCTTGATGATGAGCATCGGCCTTGTCCAGGGACGCACATAATGCTCAAAGTAATCGCGGACAAACTGCCCCTGCACCTTGGTGAGCGTGGATTCCTGAAGCAGGAATATCTCTTCTTCCTGTAGTGCCGGGATGATGTGCTGATACCACTGATCCATGAACACGCGCTGCTGCTCAGCCACTACCTCCATCACCCGTTTGTTTACCTTTCGCGGATCGAAATCCAGTCGCTTCCTGGCCTTCTCACTGAAGTTGATCATGTGACGTAAGGAGGCAACCCGAATCTTAAAGAACTCGTCGAGGTTAGAAGAGTAGATGGCCATGAACTTGATGCGCTCGTACAGGGGTGTAGCCGTATTCATGGCCTCCTGTAACACACGGTCGTTGAATGATAACCAGCTGATTTCCCGGTTGAAGACAGGGTACTCCTCCCCCTGCTCATTGGTGATGGTGTAAATCGTATGCTTAGGGAGGTTCTTCATGATACAAGATCGCTTTTCGGATAGTCGAAAAACAAAAATCGTGCAGTAGCACCATTTATATCGTGCCAGTCATTTATATCGAACTGCATGGCAAATACACCACAGGTAGGCATGTTGTCCAGCCTGACCGGTGTATACTCATTGACAAAATCCGTTACCCCCGGGTTATGGGCAAACAGCCAAACGCAATCACTGCTCCCCGCATCACGCAACACGGCAGCAATCTGTGCCGATGAGGCATGATACAACTCATCCACCTCCCTGATAGCCGCTACTTGATACTCAATTACATCCGCCATCATTCTTGCTGTGGTGATGGCTCTGTTGGCCGGGCTGCTGAGGATTAAGTCAGGAAACTGCCCCTTCTGCAGCAGACGCTTTGCCATCTCTGGAGCATCCTTTCTGCCACGTGCATTCAGGGGCCTCCGGAAATCGGGCATAGACAAGTCATCCCACGATGACTTGGCGTGACGTATGAGCAGTAGCGTTTTCATGACTCCGGTAATAGGTGGCCCAGATGATTGCCGTAAAGGTCGTCAATGGTATCCACATCTCGAAGTACAGGCAGATTAACAAAATGCCAACCTTTTGCTGAAATCTGCGCCATGGTTTGCGCATATACCTGATCTGTGCCCCAGGCAATGCCATCGAATATGGCAGCGTCGAATCCATGCATACCCAGCAGATAATAGCCCCCATCTTCTGTGCCCCCGATTACACCGGTATGGGTCCTTAGTCGTTCTGCCGCTTGCTTCAGATTCTCTTCGGTATTCATCGGACAATCGCCGCCAAGAATTAGCCAACGTTCATATCCTTGCTGTAATACCTCCTGAACAGCATGGGTCATGCGCTCGCCCAGATCATAGCCACGCTGCTGTATGATGCCTGTAGCCACATCATCCCATCCCGCAGGCACCTCCTCGCCGGCTAATGCGACCCACACATCCAGATTGGTGGCGGCAACATGCTTCAGGGTGATGCGTAGCAACTCCTCGTAGATTCGTAATGCGGCGGTAGTTCCCACCGCTGCCGCCAGCCGCGTCTTGACTTTGCCGGCTTCAGGCGACTTCAACATGACGATAAGTACCGTGCGATCCATGCGAAAAAAAGGGGCCGAAGCCCCTTACATTATCTTACGATGGTAATGTTCCCTTGCCGATGTTGCGGCATACCTATATCGTCTACCCCTTCAATGATGTACACGTAGGTGCCTATCGGCAACGGCTGACCATCCGTGGAGCGGCCATCCCATGGTCTGCCGATATCATCAGTCTCAAACACCATCACACCCCATCGGTTGAATATGCGAAGAC